>CADAHD010000390.1 GCA_902787595.1 uncultured Lachnospiraceae bacterium | reverse complement strand
ATCGCAACGGGAACAAGTGAAGAATTGAAAAAAATGGTCGTGGACGATACTTCATCGATCACACTTGAAGAAGTATTCCTTACACTGACCGGAAAGAAACTGAGGGACTATTAATATGATCAGATATCTTATAAAAAATAATTTTAAACTGATGATGCGCAGCGCTACGAATATCCTGCTGTATATCGTGACTCCTGTGATACTGGTGGCATTGCTCTCCAGTGCTTTCAGCGATCTGCTGGAAAAATATGAAACAAATGGCAGCATTAAAGCAGGTTACAGTATCAACACAGATGATACGGATGTTAAGACTAATCTCTTGACGGAGCAGGTTAAGACTGCAGCAAATGAGAATGATATCATCCTGATCGAATATCCGGAATGTGACGCCGAAAAAAAGATCATGGAAGAAGATCTGGCAGGATTTGTGGTATTTGAAAAGGACGGAAAATACACAATATATCAGAACGGGGAGCGTAAATATGAGGCGAAAGCGCTGGATTATCTTATAGGCAGTGTTGATAAACGGATCGCGCAGTTTATGCTTGATGCATACAGGAGTGATGTGCCGCCTGAAGTTAAGATCAATGTAGAGCATCCGCAGTACATGGAACCCATAGAGGCTTCGGATTATTACGGGATCGTGGAAGTGGTGTATTTCGGCTGGTGCGCTGTTGTATGCGGCGCAGGGATCTTCACTGCCGAGAAGAAATACCATATAGGCAAGAAACTTAAGGTATCGGGGCTTTCTGAATTACAGCTGTTCCTTGGCAAGTTTATACCTATGCTTCTGGTAGTGTCGATTTCGTCGCTCTTAACGGCAGGGATAACGATACTGCTCTTTGGAGTACACTGGGGAAGCCCGCTTATCTCTGCGCTGATAGTTGTGATGTCAGCGGCAGCAGCTACGGCATTCGGGCTCATGTTCTATAACATCACGCGGAATGTGGTGGTCACGATAATCGCTGTGTTTGCCGTGGTATGGGTAGCCGGATTCACCGGAGGCAGTTTTGAGACATATATGCTCTCGACCCAGCCTCAGGTGCTTAAGGATATCTCACCGATCTATCATATCAACAGGGCTCTTACAGAACTTTCCTGTATGGGGCATAGCGATTATACGTTAAGCGCTATTACATACTGTATCATGATAATGCTTGTAAGCGCATTTGTGGCAGTAGCAGCCGGTTATATAAGAGGGAGGAAGGGCGAATGAAAACAATGATTAAGATGAGTATGAAACTGCTGCTTCGGACCAAGGCATTCTGGTTCTTTCTGATACTGACGCCTGTACTGTCAACATTGATACTTAAATCCCAGTTTGACAGTTCGGCAGCATATATGCAGAAAGACGACGGAAGTGTGATAGAGCTATCCGGAGCGGATGAGAAGGTGGCATATAACGGCGGGAACGGAGAGTATCTGGTAAAGGTATATGATGCTTCGGGCAGCAGGCTTTCGGAAGAGATGCTTAAGATGCTGGCACGATCAGGAATGTATATGATATGCAGGTGTGATCTGTCCGGACAGGGAGATGTGTATACAGAAAGCTTTGTAGAGAGTCATATGAAGCGTGACGGTTTTGAGGACAGGATGGGTGCTGCGCTGTATATATATCCGGGCTTTGGCGTAGCAGACACAGCAGAGGAAATGGCTGATAATATACGGCTTTATGCCTTATCGGATGATGAGAGGACCGATCTGCTTAAGGAGGATATCGCTTTTTTTGTAAACGGTGCGGCATATGACGGTGAAAAATTCACGGAGGCTCTGGGCAGTGTATATGAGAATAAAAAAGAGATAACTGTGTCGGGAAAAGCAGGAAGCACACTTACGGCTGAACAGGTAAACAATAAGACGCAGATCGGATATGCGTTTGCATTCATGACGCTTGGATTTGTATTCTGCGGGGTCTTCGTGGCACACGCAACGATCAACGAGCAGAAAAACGGCGTGTATACGAGGATCAGCCTGACCAAGGCGGGCCCGGTGCAGTATTTTGTTTCGAAGCTGGTCACGGCAGCAGCCATATCGCTTATGTCTACCGGGGTGATGGGGATCTGCAGCCTGCTTATCAGCAGCGATGACCTTGGTATGAACAGAGCTGAATATCTCTTAATGATCTTCCTGCTGGGACTGATCTTCAGTTCAGTGAGCATGCTTTTGGGAATACTCATCGGGGATGTTATGGGTGCAAATGTCGCGGCCTTTAGTGTGTGGTGTTTGTCGGCACTCTTAAGTGGACTGTATTTTCCGCTGGATGATGTGTCAGATCTCATCAATATGCTGGCTTCACTGATGCCGCAGAAATGGTTTTTAAATGCTTCGGAAAGGATAATTACAGGCGACAATTCGGCCTTCGGTATGGTATTATGTATAACAGCAGCATACCTGTGCGTAGTGATCAGTACAGGCAGCCTGGGGATCAAACTGCGAAGGATAAGCGAATGGGGAAATTCTTAAAGGAAAATTATTACATACTGGTACGTATGATCCTCATGCTGATCTATGGCATGTACGGATTATCGGGAAAT
>CADAHD010000389.1 GCA_902787595.1 uncultured Lachnospiraceae bacterium | reverse complement strand
CACAGGCAGCACAGAGAGCGTTTGAGAATTAAAGGAGGTTTTTATGAGCAGGTATGTGTATAGAAGAGCAAATCCGGAAGAAGCAGAAAAGGTATGCGGTATCGTTCGGGGAACACAAGCAGCGATATATCCGCACTACTACATACAGGCGGTGGTGGATTTTTTCGGAAGGCTGCACAGTCTTGAAAACATAACAAAAGATATCACGGAAGGCCGGATCGATGTGCTGCTGGTGGATGGAGAAGCCGTCGGGACCGGAAGCCGTATCGGTGATCATATCACGAGAGGATATGTGCTGCCGGAACATGAAGGAAAAGGCTATGGCTCGATCATCATGGATCATCTGGAAGCGGAGATCTTTAACGAGTACGATAAATGCGACCTGGATGCGTCTCTCCCGGCAACGATGTTTTATGAGCATCGCGGTTTCAAAACCGTGGAACATAAAAAACACGAGCTTGGCGATGGCGAAGTGATGATCTACGAGATCATGGAAAAAAAGCGGACGGCAAAGATCGAAAGGGCAGAACGGAAGAACCTTGAGGAGATCCTGCAATTACAGTATGCGGCATATCAGAGTGAGGCACAGTTGTTTGGCGGAAAGAAGATACCACCGCTGACACAAACGCTGAAAGAGGTAGAGGAAGAATATGATAAAGGGATCATTCTGAAACTGTCAGAGGAAGACGGTACGATCATCGGATCGGTCAGGGCAAAGGAAGAAAATGGGATCGTATATGTCGGGAAGCTGATGGTGCATCCCGATCAGCAGAAGAAGGGATACGGAAAGCGTCTTTTGCTGGGCATAGAGAAGTATTTTAAGGAAAAGCAGTTTGAACTGTTTACCAGTACCCGGAGTGTTGCCAATATCCGGCTTTATGAAAAGATGGGATACGAAGCTTTTGATACGAAAGCTGTAGATGATGAATTGGAATTTGTGTATTTTCGGAAAACGGATCCGGACATGTGTGCGGATAAGAAGCGATAAGGAAGACAAAATTCATCTGTAACTATATGTAAAAGTGAGAGAAGTGAGCTGATCAAAGAGATAGATCAGGATGACCATGGGAGGATATATTATGGCTTAGATTAAGACAGTATAAACCGGAGGATGCAGCAACGATCGTTTCCTGGTGCAGGGATGAGGAGAGTTTTCGTAAATGGACATCGGACAGATATGAATCATTTCCGATCACGGCGGAAGATATGAATCGTAAGTATATCGATAATAACGGCGATTGCGAAGAGCCGGATAATTTCTATCCGTTGACAGCCTTTGATGAGAACGGGATCGTGGGACATCTGATCCTTCGTTATATCGGAGCAGATAAGAAGGAGATACGCATCGGTTTTGTAATAGTAGATGATTCAAGAAGAGGGAAAGGCTATGGCCGGGAGATGATCCGTCTGGCGCTGAAATACGCTTTTGATCTTTTTAAAGCAGAGAGGGTGACGCTTGGCGTGTTTGATAATAATCAGCCGGCGTATCGCTGTTATAAAGCGGCCGGGTTTAAGGAGTTTTCGGAGCGCGAAGTATTGCTTCTTGGAGAAAACTGGCGCTGTATCGAAATGGAGTGCAGGAGGCAGAGCTAAGAAAAAAAACGAGGTCCCCCCCGTGGGTTTTTTCGGGTTGTGAAATACTGATAGAAATAGTATAATTCGGCGCAATGGAAATGATACGGAAGAAATGAAGAAAGCGGGTTTCGGAAAAGGTGGAAAATCTGATATTTAGTTTAAATGCAACTGTGCCGATCTTTACACTGATGGTTTTGGGCTACCTTTTCCGAAAGATCGGATTGATCGATGAGAAAGCATCCGCGTGGATGAATAAATTCGTATTTAAGGCGGCGCTTCCGGTGCTGGTATTTAAGGATCTTGCGGATCAGGATTTTGCCAGGACCTGGAATGGGAAATTTGTGCTGTTCTGTTTTGCAGTAACTTCGGTAAGTATCGCAGTCATTGCGCTGTTGTCAAAATGGATCGTTAAAGACAGGGCGAAACGGGGAGAGTTTATTCAGAGCTCTTATCGCAGCAGCGCAGCGCTTCTGGGGATCGCTTTTATCCATAATATCTATGGTGACGCTGCATCAGGGATGGGGCCGTTGATGATACTCGGCAGTGTCCCGCTGTATAATATTTTTGCTGTGATCGTTCTGATGCTGACAGCAGAGGATGTTAAAAGCGGTCAGGATATTGGAAAGCGGATACGGTCTACGATCCGTGGGATCTTTACAAATCCGATCATTCTGGGGATAGCTGTCGGAATGCTGTGGTCCGTTCTACGTATTCCGCAGCCGAAAGTTTTTCGGACTATCGTTTCTGATATCGCAGCCCTCGCAATGCCGCTGGGCCTGATGTCCATGGGTGCTGCTTTTGACTTTAGAAAGGCATTAAACGAACTCAAACCGGCGTTGATAGCATCATTCATAAAGCTGTTTGTGCTGGCTGCGGTTTTTCTTCCTTTAGCAGTAATGCTGGGATTTGCCGGAGAACAGATAGTTGCGATACTTGTGATGCTTGGTTCGGCGACAACTGTGAGCTGCTATATTATGGCAAAGAGTATGGGACACGAAGGAACGCTGAGCAGCAGTGTGATCATGCTGACCACCTTCGGCTGCTCCTTCTCATTAACATTCTGGCTCTATATTCTGAGAACCCTTCAGGTGATATGATCAGGCCAGCTGGGCCTTCTGCATATTATAGTAAATTCCTTTCTTTTCCATGAGCTGATCATGTGTGCCGCTTTCAGGATGGATGTAAGAGCGGTATCATCCACGCCTTTTTTATGACTAAAGTCATATCAAAAACAGTTCTTTTTTCACTACAAAAAGGGATGGCTGATAAATATAATGGCAGTATCAGATGAAGTACAAGTCTGACGGACTTTTATCATTGTATGGAGAGAAAAGATATGGGAACTATTTTAAAAACAAAGGACCTTACAAAGAAGTATGATAACAGGGTTGTGGTGGATAACTTAAATATATCGATCGAAGAAGGAGAGATATTCGGACTCTTAGGACCCAATGGGGCAGGTAAGAGCACCACCATGAACATGATCTGCGGGATCGTAAAGCCGACACTGGGAAGCGTGGAATTCCACGGAAAGGATTTTGACAAACATCGCAAGGAACTGATCGTTGAACTGGGATACATTCCTCAGGAGCTTGCGATCCACGGGAATCTCAAGGCGTGGGAAAACGTGGAGCTGTTCACATCACTTTACGGGATCAGAGGAGCGGAGCTTAAGAAGAGGATCGATGAGTCCCTTGAATATGTGGGACTGCTGGAAAAGAAAAATGATTATGCGAAAACATTTTCCGGGGGTATGAAGAGGAGGCTTAACATAGCCTGCGCCATAGGTCATCATCCGGATCTTCTGATCTTTGATGAGCCTACAGTCGGCATCGATCCACAGTCAAGGAACTTCATTCTTGAAAAGATCAGGGAATCAAACAAAAACGGGGCTACGGTCATCTATACCAGCCACTACATGGAAGAGGTAGAGGCGATATGTACCAGGATAGCTATAATGGATAATGGGAAAGTGATCGCAACGGGAACAAGTGAAGAATTGAAAAAAATGGTCGTGGACGATACTTCATCGATCACACTTGAAG
>CADAHD010000388.1 GCA_902787595.1 uncultured Lachnospiraceae bacterium | reverse complement strand
TTACCGCATCAAAGTTTTCTCTGTTTATACCTGTTATCCGCATATGATCTTCCTCTTTTCCCGCTATGATACATACACTCCTATCAGGCTAATATAGCATAAAAACGGGCATAATAAAAGCCCCCGCATACCGCAGGGGCTTTGAATGTCAATTTATCAACAAGCTTGTTTATGCTTACTGCATCTGCTTAGCAACTTCTTCTGCGAAGTTCTCTTCCTTCTTCTCGATGCCTTCGCCGGTCTCGAAACGTACTACGGAAAGTACATCGAAAGCGCATCCGGTTTCCTTTGCTACAGAAGCAACATACTGCTCAACAGTCTGCTTTCCGTCCTCAGCCTTTACATAAACCTGCTCGAAAAGGGTGAGTTCCTTGAGCTGCTTCTTAACACGGCCGTCTACAAGACCTGTAAAGATCTTATCAGATACATACTCGTCCTTCTTTGCAAGAGCGAACTCTGCGATCTTTGCTGCAGCTTCCTTGGAAAGGAAGTTGAAGAGGAACTTGTTGTTCTTCTGCTCCTCATAAACCTTGATATCCTCATCGCTCCATGCCTTCTCGGAAACAGCTTTCTCAAGCAGCTTCTGAAGGATGGGCTTGGGCAGTGTAGCGGGATCGTTGAGCGAACTCTCAACAGTGATCTCGGTAAGCTTAGCAAGCTCTGCCTCGGAAATATCGGTCTTCTTGATGTATGAAGGGTTCATAGCTGCAACCTGCATAGCGATGTTCTTCATAGCCTCACGAATTTCGGGCTTATCCTCGCCTGATGCCTCTACGATAACAGCGATCTTTCCGCCGCCGTGGATATAGCTCTCTACCAGGCCGCTTGCGCTCTCAACCTTCTTGAATCTTCTGATGTCAAGTTTCTCACCGATGGTAAGAACCATATCATTAAGCGCATCCTTAACGGTCTTGGACTCGTCATCGATCCACTTCTCAGCCATGAAGCCTTCCATATCAGCTGCTTCGGTCTTAAGAGCCTGTGCAGCCACACGCTTAACGAATTCCTTGAACTTCTCATTCTTTGCAACGAAGTCTGTCTCGGAGTTAACCTCAACAACTGCTGCCTTCTTGCCACATTCGCACTTTGCAACATCACAAAGGCCTTCTGCTGCGATACGGCTCGCTTTCTTAGCTGCCTTCATCGCACCGCTCTTCTTAAGTACTTCTATAGCGGCATCCATGTTACCGTCGGTCTCGGTAAGTGCCTTCTTGCACTCCATCATGCCGGCACCTGATGCCTCACGCAGTTCTTTTACCATTGCTGCTGTAATTGCTGCCATTTTAATTTCCTCCTGTTTATTCTTTCTAAACAAATGCCCCGTTTAAAAGCGGGGCATCTGAAACGACATTCTTATTTAATGCTTATACAGTACCCTCTGCAACCTGCTCAGCCTCAGCTGCTGCGCTCTCTGCTTCGATGTCGGATGCTACTGCACTCTCCTCACCCTGATTGCCTTCGATGATAGCATCAGCCATCTTGGAAACGATGAGCTTAACCGCACGGATAGCATCATCATTACCGGGGATAACATAATCCAGTTCCTCGGGATCGCAGTTGGTATCGCAGATACCGAAAAGGGTGATGCCCAGAGCCTTTGCTTCCTGGATGCAGATGTGCTCCTTCTTGGGATCAACTACGAATATAGCATCGGGAACGCGTGTCATCTCCTTGATACCGCCAAGGTTCTTCTCCAGACGATCCCACTCTTTACGGATGTTGATAACTTCCTTCTTAGGAAGAACATCAAAGGTTCCGTCCTGAGACATGCGCTCGATATCCTTAAGTCTCTTGATACGTGACTGGATGGTCTTGAAGTTGGTGAGCATACCACCAAGCCATCTCTCATTTACATAGTACATACCGCAACGCTCTGCTTCACTCTTAACAGCTTCCTGAGCCTGCTTCTTGGTACCTACGAAAAGTACGGTACCGCCCTGAGCTGCGATATCGCTGATAGCGTTGTATGCGCTGTCAACCATGCCTACGCTCTTCTGGAGATCGATGATGTAGATCCCGTTACGCTCCGTAAAGATATACGGCTTCATCTTGGGGTTCCATCTTCTGGTCTGATGACCGAAGTGTACACCGGCCTCCAACAGTTGCTTCATTGAAATTACGCCCATTTTATTTTCCTCCGTTTGGGTTATTCTTCCCTGCAGCAAACGGCTTAAGCACTACGACCGCACCGAAACTATCTGCAGGTGATTATTTTTACAGCCCGTAAATCTTAACACAAGTATTAAGATATTGCAAGCTGAAATTCACTTTATTCCAACACTTTTTTTATGGTTAATACGTTCTTATCCCCGATCCGTGATCTCAAGAGATATCACGGGCTTGATGCGTCAAGTATTATTTGCAGGTGCAATATCGGCTTCTATCCCGTCTACCACCCAGCGTGCCGGCGTCCAGTTGAACCATATGGTAGTGGTGTATTCCTTTTTCCAGGCCGGATCGTAGACCTCAGCTTCCGTCCAGCCTGCCAGAGGCGCAGGATAGGTATTGTACAGATCGATAAGATCGGGATACTCACCGGG
>CADAHD010000387.1 GCA_902787595.1 uncultured Lachnospiraceae bacterium | reverse complement strand
GATCTTAACGAACTGCGCCCAGGTCGAAAGCTCTTCGATCTCTACCGCACCGTCTGTAATGGAGTTCTTTACCATATGCTGCCTTACAGCTTCCCAGACCTTATACATCTTCTCCAGTAGCTTATCGTCCTCAAAGCCCGTGGAATACTTCACACGGGATATGATGGTGTCTTTGGTCATTTCGCATCTGGAAAGAATGAACTTCATTCGCCTTCTTACGCTCTGGTCCACATCATTCGTGGTGGAATAATCCACATTGTCCGTGTAGATCACAAAGCAGTTCGGGTGCCTTCTTACTACGGATCCGTCTGCAAGGACCATAAAACTGTCCTTGTCGAAGTATCCGTTAAGACCTACGAGCGCCGCACCTCTTATACGGCTGCCTTCCGCGATCTCGTGAAGGCCTCCGTCTCTGAAGGCTCTTGCAAACGGGGCAAGCGTAAGTTTATAGCTTACTTCACCCGTGTCAGATGTTACCGGAGTCCAGCGATACTGGAAGTCATCGACTTCAGTAGTGTCGCAGCAAGTAGTGCAGGAGTAAGGAAGAAGCAGAAGATTTGCAGCAAGTCGGGTGATAAGCGATTTTCCGTAACCTGTGGGAGCAAAAAAGCCGCAGCAGTTAACCGGGCTTTTGTCATTCCTTGTTGATAAATACCTCAGGACTATCGTCCGGCATTCTTTAGGCACGATGAAATCGTCATCAAACGTCGGTATTTCGAGGAATTCCTCTTCCGACATTTCCGCCATGCGTTTGTTTCTCCATTCTTTTAAGACCGGGTGTTCCTTAAAACCTGCTACCGTCATCGTATTGACCGGAGCGCCGCCATGAGCAAGCGTCTTAAACCTTCCGACTACCGGCTTTCCTTCATAAGAAGGCAGTTTCGCGCTGGTTATTGATACTTTCGGCCTTCTTTCATTTGCAAGAACTACCGGAATGCCCATTCCTTCCACGCCGCCGTCAGCCGTGAGGACGCCCTGGGTAAGATGATCGCATATGTAATATACGTTTCTTACCAGTTTATCGGAGAGCGTTTTGTTATTCCGCTCTGCTGCTATCATCTTGGCTGTTTCTTCGAGCATATCCTTAAAATGAGGGTTTTCATCCTCTTCCCTGAGCATGACTGCAAGCCATATTCCGGAAAGGATATTCTCAGTGTCCTGGCCGATCTGCGGGTAAGCTTCCCTACCCTTCTCACTTCCTACAAGAAATGATCCTCCGTGAGTCTTGCCGTCTTTTTCAAGACTGAAAATATATGCTCTTCCGTTTTCAACGTACTCTGTCACATATTTTCCGTCACCGACTTTGGCTGCCGCAAGGTTTCCGCTGTGCGTAAGCCCTTCGGAATACGCGAGCAGCGCTGTTCCTATACAGGCATTGTACTGCACGAAAGACGAGCTGCCGTGATACTGGGATCTGACTGATACATCCGTGTTGATGTTCTTGCAGGCATCCGCAAACATTACGGGACCGTTCTGCGCTATCTTCTGATAGCTGCTCTCTAAAATTCTGTTCATGTGTTGTCCTTTCTGACCATTCAGGTCTGTTAAATGATTTAAGTTTATTCGTGGTATAAAAAAAGAGGCCCACTATGCCCTTTGGCAGTTGTGAGTCTCTTTTAGTATCCATTGAGTGTGTGAAACGGGACGCAGCGCGCCCCGTTTAAATAAAGTTTATTAAGTATTTAAAGTTTACAGTACATAAGCCTTATTGTCAACGAAAAAAATATAATTCGTTGTATTTGCTATTAAATTTTCTCTTTTACACCGGTCCGGCTGCATAGATCCGGTCTATGTACTCCCCTATTTCCTTCTCATAGTCCTTATATCCGCATATGAGCATGGCGGTCTTAAGCTCCTCCAGGGCGTCAAAAAATGCCTGGACGTCCCCTTTTCTTACATGACACATAACTGATACATACGGCCAGCCCTGTCTTCTTAACTCTTCATCAAACCATACGCGAATCTTATGCCTTACGAAGATCTGATCCGCCAGGTAAGGCTGTTTGTCGAAGTACATGAAGTAGCTGTACCTGATGGATCTCTTATCTATGGGGATATATATGGCTCTATTTTCACTCATCTGCTGTGTAACTGATTTTCAGTTATTATTAAAAAACAGGCGTTTTCAGCGTTTTTAAGGCCCCGGTGGATATATTACTCGTTTTTACTGTAAAATACTCACAGAATCGGTGTTATGGGTATTACAGGGGTATAACTGACTCTCTCTTCGGTCCTGGTCTAATAGCCAAGACTTTTTGCCACCTTCTTGAAGTAGTTTAAGGGGTATTTTATATCAAGCATCTCATCTTTTCTTCCTTCAAAGCTCTCGTCTATTGTATCCAGAACTTCATCTATAACGCTGAGATCATATTTCTGAGTTATTAAATTCCATTCATCATCATCCAGCATATCTGAAAAATTATCTACATGATGATGATTACTACTAACAACAGATATATTTTCTTTCCAGCCATAATACTGTTCCTTGTATTTGTTCCCTGCGCAAATAACCCCTGTAACAGGGTACTGTCACAGGGGCTG
>CADAHD010000386.1 GCA_902787595.1 uncultured Lachnospiraceae bacterium | reverse complement strand
TCATGAAACAGCCTGTGGGCATTCTTTTTATCACCCTTAGCCAGACGTGCACTCATAAGCTTTGAGATGGCTAAAGGCATGCTGTATGAAGAAAGTGTAAGTGCTATGTTATAAAGGCCGAATGCCACCGAATAAAGCCCGTTTCCGGTATTACCCAGGATATTTGCCATGGGGATACGGTAAATAAAGCCTATCACCTTACTGATAAGCCCGGCTGCTGCCAGTATACTGCCCTGAAGGACCAGGTTTTTCTTGAGACGTTCGTTCATTTATAAAGAAAAACAGGGCAGGATAAAGCCTGCCCCTGCAATAATACGATCAAACAACAATTCAGCCAAGTGCCTTTTTCTTGTATTCAGCGCATTCTTCGGGAGTACCTATCTCACGATATGCCTGAAGCTCCTGAAGAAGGCTCACCAGATAATCCACATCCTTCTGGCGCATCACGGAACTAGCAGTCTGGAGCACACCTGCTCCCTCATCTCCGATGGCAAGTGAATCCATTAAAACCTTAAGATCATCTTTATTCTCAGCCATAACAACCTCCCGTGAAAAAGTCTTACGAAATTATAGCATAGCCCCCGCTCTTTTGTCCATATATAAAAGCAATACTCAGCTCCACAGCTTAGCCTTTGCTTCAGCGGTAAGACCTGCACGCTGGTCATAGAAAAGTGCGCTTGCCACAGACCCTTTGGTAACATACCAGCGGTCACTTCCGTCAAACTTTGACAGTTCGATATTCACCTGGTTTCCTGCCGCATTGCTCTTTACCCAGTATACGATATTGAACCTGCCAAGCTGCTCAAGGCTCTGCGAATTAAGTGCATCCGTATTAGGCCGGTTAAAGTGAAGACTTACCGAAAGAGGCTGCGCAGGATGGAAACCGTTTCCTGCAACAGCGCCGTCAAAATAGGCTCTGGGCAGCCAGCGGTAATCATCAGCCTTAAGGCGGTCGTTCATATAGTTATCCCAGCCTCCGTTAGTGCCGCCCTCGGTAAAGCCGCGGCCGAAAGGCTCAAGATCCGCAAACAGATACTTCATCATGCTAAGGCCTGTATCCCTGTCAGCTGTAAGAGCCATAACAGCATATACATAATATGCCGCCACGCTCCCGGGATCGGCGACATTTACCGAAGCCTTAAGCTCTTCAAGATCCTCTACAGGCTTAAGCTCGATACGCCTGTCGGTCATCCATGAGGCATCAAGACCTGCTGCTCCCCCTCCTGCGACTGCTGATGCGATGTCGTTAACGGAACTCATCATTTTGTCAAATAAACCCATTTTTAACCCCTCCTCATTTATAAGATTGTCCGGATGACTGCCGTCATCCTGTTACCCAAGCTATACCTTTCAGTCCTCCAGGTCGCGCTTGCCTGCCAGTTTAAGGCGGACCAGCTCACGCTTAAGCTGAAGCTCTGCCAGGCGGTATTCGCGCAGGGATCTTTTCTCCCGCATGGCATCACGCGCCGCCTGTTCCCGGCGTCTGGCGCGCTCCACATCTATCTCTTCCGGACGCTCCGCTGTCTCCACCAATACCAGCACATCCCCGTTATCCACGCGGAACATCCCGTTAGATACAGAAGCCAGGTAAGTCTTTTCCTCAAAGGTAGTAAAGCGCAGGATACCCGGGACCACCGCCATAACGACATTCTCGTGATCGGCCCATATACCGTACTCACCGTCGTATGCCGGAATAGTCACCTTGATCGCTTCGCCTTCGTAAAAGACTCCGTCAGATTCATAGATCTTTAAGTTAAAGCTGTTCATAGCTCTTCGGCTTTCTTTACTGCACTCTCGATATTGCCGACATTATAAAATGCTGCTTCCGGCAGATTATCATACCTGCCCTCAAGTATCTCCTTAAAACCTTTTATCGTTTCATTAAGAGGTACATACACTCCCTTGATACCCGTGAACTTTTCAGCCACGAACATGGGCTGTGACAGGAAACGTATCATCTTTCTGGCCCTGTTTACTACCAGTTTATCTTCGTCGGAAAGCTCATCCATACCCAGTATGGCAATGATATCCTGCAGCTCATTATATTTCTGCAGATACTCCTGTACTGCACGGGCCGTTTCGTAATGCTCCTTACCGACTATATCCTCCTCCAGTATACGCGACGTGGAATCCAGCGGATCCACAGCCGGATATATACCCTGCTCGGCTATGCTTCTTGAAAGCACCGTGGTGGCATCCAGATGGGTAAAAGTCGTTGCGGGAGCCGGGTCGGTCAGGTCATCGGCAGGCACGTACACGGCCTGAACGGATGTAACGCTTCCTTCTTCCGTAGAAGTGATACGCTCCTGAAGCTGCCCCATCTCCTGTGCCAGCGTAGGCTGGTAACCCACCGCAGAAGGCATGCGTCCCAGAAGTGTTGACACCTCCGAACCTGCCTGCACAAATCTGAATATATTGTCTATGAAGAGGAGCACGTCTCTGTGCTGGACATCACGGAAATACTCTGCCATTGTCAGTCCCGTAAGTGCAACTCTCATACGCACGCCGGGGCTCTCGTTCATCTGTCCGAACACCATGGCCGTCT
>CADAHD010000385.1 GCA_902787595.1 uncultured Lachnospiraceae bacterium | reverse complement strand
CAAAGTGCATCGGAGCCTGTTCCCATTTTTTCTTGGAAATACCGTTGTTTCCGTCCCATAATAACTGATCGGATATGCCACATTCTGGTTTGAGGAAGTCCAACTATACTTAACATAATCTTCAAATAAGATATCCTCACCATTATTATTTACAGCGCTTGTTATACTAACTTGTTTGCCACCCAGACCACAGCTTAATTCCATCTCACTTTCACTTATTGTAAAACTTTTGACAGGGGCATGGTCACCAACATAAAATGCTCTTTCTTCGCTGTAAATAGAATGTCCTTTTTCTTTACAACTGCATCTTATAACAACATATCCGGTTTTCCCCTTAATCGTTTTCAGTAATCCGTTCTTTTTTCCTATACTAGCTATATCTTTTCCTTCCAGTACTTCCCATCTCAGGTTTTTAGGTTTTGCTATTTTTGATGAATTCTGCGTTTCTTTAAAAAGCTGTGCTTTAAATTTAATAAAACCGCCTGATGAAACTTCATATCCCCCTTCCGGAACATCCGTAATATAAAGATCGTAATTATACCATACCGGATTTACTTTAAGTTTAAGAGTGGTAACTTTACTGATTTCACCAAATTCCGTAACTGCAACTACCTTTATGGTAATTTTCTGTCTTTTATCAGTAGCTACATTCACAATTTTATCTATATTGATTACAAAACATTCAGCATTTTCTTCATTGTACAATTCATGCTCCTCAAGCGGCAAGAAAAAAGTATTCTCGCTAGGAACTCCATCTCGGGTAAAAGAAGGAATCTTTCCATTTGTGGTATAAAAGACCTTCATATTCCGATCAGTGTTTTCCTCACCGTTTCTCAACATAGGTATAACTTTTATGTACGCCCATGAATCAACCGTAGCGCTACCACTCTTTCCACCTTCAATTATCTTATTCAGGTTGTGGGGATCAACTAGCTCAAGCTTCGGACCTGCTGCTCCATTACCAAGCATCTCAGATATATTAACTATCCCAACACCTTTCTCCAGGGACTTTCCTTTGATCGTGTTTTGGGTCAACACCTCTTTCATCTCATCAGGGCCGACGGATCCATTAACGCTCATATATAAAGCACATGCTCCAGCAGCAGCTGCACAGGCCATGGACGTTCCGTTCTCTGCCTTATAGTAACCATCACTGTATGTACTCATCATCTCTGCACCGGGGGCATATACCTCTGCCTGATCTTTAGCACTTCCCGATGTGATCATTTTAGATCCATCCTGCTTTACAGCACCTACAGATATCACATGATCGTACTGATCCTGTTTCGAGTTATCTTCTCCGACAGGAGCAAGGACAGTAATACCCTTTTCGTATGCCTTTTGTATCGCATCCTTTTGATTAGCATCATATACACTACCCGCAAATCCCATGCAGGCTATATTTATATCGCTGTTTTCAAGGTACTTAAGGCAGGCTGTTACATATGCGCCTTCGATAGTGCCCTCTTCCTTCGCGCAGCTCAGACTGTATATCTGTACTCCCGGTGCTATACCTGCACCACCCAGTGCATTTCCGGCTTTTGCACCTATAATCCCGGCGATCTGGGTACCATGCCCATTAATTGCAGAACTTCCACTGCCTGCAACATCTGTAACCTTTACATTACCGCTTAAATCCTCATGTGAATCATACACACGGCCGTCAATAACAGCTACTTTGATGCCGCTTTCTGAACAGTCAGTCCCGTAAACGCCCCAGGCTGCATAGGTATCCATCATATCATGCCACCACTGATAGTTTGGATCATTCGGTTTAAGCAGCGGATCCAGGCCATCACCTAAAAGTTCCCGTACTGAATCCCAATCTCCGGGCATATTGACCAACTGTCCGGAACGTATGGCATACATTTCGTTAATGAATCTATCATCATTCTCTTCAGATTTAAGCAGACAGATATAATCCGGCGTCAGCGGAGGCAGGCTGTATGTTTCATTCATACTAAGCTCTATGGTTTCATATACATCCCTGCCTGATCCGTCTATATTAAATATAGCAACACTGTATGCGTACTCGACCAGCTCGATACCATAAGCTTCTGCGATCTGCTGTGCATACTCCTCTGTCTCAGCTATGCAATATACCTGATCTTCTACATAATCCACACCTGCCACAGCGTTCTTAAGTTCAACCAGAACGTCGTGGTTTATCATGTCCGCCTTTATTTCTGCTTCTCTTTCGGAAAGAGCATATCCTTCGGGCATGCCTTTTATGCCTGCAGGAAGAGCTTTCTCATCAGCTGCGTTGTCGGATACAGTTCCTTCAACAACTTCATTTTCTGAAACAGCTTCATTCTCCGATACACTCGCCTCTTCATCTTCAGATATACTTTCTGCATCGTTGTCGGAAACACAATCATTTTCCGAAATATTCTCTTCTTCAGCAGTATTATCTGATAAAATATCCTCTTCAGCCCCATCATTCGAAACCGTCTCATCCTCACCATCTTCTTCACTTATATCTTCGATGATCACATCCCCCTCTGCATTAGCATACAGTGCAGACTGAGGTGCCACGGATGTAAACGTGAGTACTGCTGTCATTAATATTGATATCAGTTTTTTC
>CADAHD010000384.1 GCA_902787595.1 uncultured Lachnospiraceae bacterium | reverse complement strand
GTTCAGGGCTTTTCAACCGCCGATACCGATCTGACAAAGATCGGACTTGCCTGGGAACATGATGACTGTGTAAGGCAGTACTGGATATACAGAAGTGATACTCCTTTCCCCGACATGAGCGAAGCTCCTGTGAACGATAAAGGAAAACCCTGTCCCATTGCCAAAGTTTCCGGAAGTTCTTTTAAAAAGATAATGTATGATGTGGATGACGACGGAGAAAAAACTGAGATAAGGTATCACCTGTACTATGATAAGAAGGTTAAGACAGACAAAACATACTATTATTTTGTCAGACCCGTTTATAATATCAAGTCTGCTACAACAGACAGGAAATACAATATGGATAAGTGCTCTCCGGAAGTCGAAGGCAGAGCTTCAGCCGCAAATGCGACCGTTAAAACCTTTAGTGCAGCCAATTATGCGACAGGTACACTAAGGATCAGTTTCAAGCCTCTGAAGGCAAATAACGAAGATAAACAGCCCATACCAACAAAGTACAGAATATACAGGCTTGATGTTGACAGCAGCGTCAAGAAGCTAAACAGTGATATGAAGCCTGATATTCTTTCAAAAAAGGGTCCGGAAGAGTCGGATACCGATTTTGAAAAGAGGATCAGCGGGTGGACCGAGGATCAGTGGGATTCATTCTTTGGCGAAAAGACTTTCAGCGGCAGAAAATGGACAAAGGTAAATCTGATTAACGGAGATGGAAAGTCAACCAAAACAGTTGCATTCAACAATGACGCTGAAGTCGGACATTATTACTTCTACCTTATCCAGTTTGCAACCGAAAAATCAGCAAGCCAGCTGTTCACCTATACTTCACGCGTAAGGAATGTTCCTCTGCAGGTTGATAATATCAAGGCCGAATACAGCGGTTCCGGCTCCGGAATAAAGATTTCATGGAACCGGAACGGAAGAGACAACGGTAAGCCCAATCTGATCACTCAGATAAGTACAGACGGTGGCTACAGCTGGAAAAATATAGGATCAGCAACCCAGTACACTGATGATTCACTGCCAAGAGGTAATGAACGGACATACAAAGTCAGGGTTGCATATACCGGCAGCAGTCCGTATGTATACAGTAGTGAAGCATCAATAACCGCAAGCCTCCCGAGTAAGATCGATCTGTCAGACAAGGAGATCCAATTACATCCTTATCAGAATGCATCGTTTACGGCCAAGGCTGTTCGCGACGGCGGAGCAAACGCAACGCTGGGTTCAATTGAAATGGGCTGCGGTGATAACGACATCATAGAGTTCAAGCAGGAAGGAAATACAGGCAAGATAATAGCCAAGAAGCCCGGAACCGTATATATTACTGTCCGCTGTGCAGGCATCAGCAGGGATGTCAAAGTAATTGTTCGACAGTGGTAATACTCATTGAAAGGCGACACCCCGGTGGTTATCGATCCACCGGGGTGTTGTTTTAACAGATGAACACTCCAATCCGGATCATCAAATATTTTGCATATCTCTTCAATATGTGTATAATAAGTGCTGTACCACTCACATCTAAGGAGATCATATTATGTCAACCAATTACACTTCAAACGACACCTCTTCATTTCACGGTGACGGTTCTTCTGCTACATTCAAGGAAGCACTCAGCGATTTTATCCTCAACAGGGAGGCCATTCTCAGCCCATCTACGATCAAGGAGTACTCAAGACTTGCCGCAAAAAATTTTGATGAGATCAACGATGCTCATGTTGACCAGATGAGTCAGGCTGATATCCAGCGTTTTATCAATCACTCCTGTGCACGGGGTTTAAGTTCCAAAAGCGTCCACAATATGCACGCCCTAATATCTGCTGTTCTAAGCGATGTCCGGCCTGATCTTAAGTTAAACACAACCCTTCCTCGCAAAATAAAACCAAACCTCTATATCCCAAGTGATGACGAAGTAGTGAAGCTCATAACCTATATCAGAGCACGCGGCAACAGAGATATGCTCATTTCCATACTGTTAGCTGCATATGGACCTATGCGGCGTTCCGAGGTATGCGGTCTGTATGATGAAGATGTAAACGGGAACATCATTCATGTCCACCGTGCCATGGTACATGACAGGAACAATCAGTGGATATTGAAAAACCAGACAAAAACAGCCGCTTCGGATCGTTTCATTTCCATGCCTGATTTTGTAATTAATGAGATAAGCGATATCAAAGGCAAGATCGTGAATCTGACGCCCGACTGTATATCTACACGATTTTCCTATACGCTCAAAAATGCGGGCATACCTCATTTCCGCTTTCACGACCTGCGTCACTACTCCGCTTCCATCCAGCATGCGATCGGCATCCCCGATGCCTATATCATGGCCCGCGGCGGATGGGAAAGCGACACTACTCTTAAAAACATCTACCGCCATGCTCTCGACGCCGAAGCCAGGAAAGCAAACGATAAGATAAACGACTATTTCACAAGTCTGCAGAAGTAAGACACAGGACGGTTCTTTTGTCCTATTTCCAAAGTCTTAACGGGTGCTGAACCCGCTGAGACAGTTGATGTGGCTGAAGGAGCCGCTCCGGAGGGAATGTATACCATTACATTCGATGAGAGTGTTTCTAAGAACATCA
>CADAHD010000383.1 GCA_902787595.1 uncultured Lachnospiraceae bacterium | reverse complement strand
TGACCTTCCTCGCATTCCTTGGAGCCCATCTTCTCGCCGTTGGCATCATAAGCACGCAGCCACCAGTCGCCGTCCCATGCGGATTCCATCATGTTCTTCTTCATCTTGTCGATCTCTGCCTGAGCTGCAGCAGCCTCGTCATCCTTGCCCAGATGCTTAAGTATTGCTACATAGTTGGGGCCTGTGTAAGTGAAGAGTGCTGCAACCATTACGGATTCTGCAGTCTTGGAGTAGCCGCCTTCGGCAGCAAACTTCGGATTGGTATAAGTCTGGAAAGACTCGCCCGGAGTATCCGAGAAGCAGGATAAGTTGATGCAGTCATTCCAGTCTGCGCGCATTGCAAGAGGCAGACCGTGAGGGCCTAAGTTGTTTACGATATGATAGAAGGAAACCTTCAGATGTTCGAGCATGGTCTGTGCTACGGACATATCGTTGTCGTAAGGAACCATCTCATCGAGGATCGACCAGTCACCGGTCTCCTTGATGTAAGCAGAAACCGAAAGGATGAGCCACAGGGGATCGTCTGAGAAGTCGCCGCCGATGTCTGCGTTGCCCTTCTTGGTAAGGGGCTGGTACTGATGATAGCAGCCGCCGTCCGGGAACTGGGTGGAAGCGATGTCGATGATACGCTCTTTGGCTCTGTCGGGGATCTGGTGAACGAAACCGAGCACGTCCTGGTTGGAAT
Organism: uncultured Lachnospiraceae bacterium; assembly: GCA_902787595.1. Next base: position 1,905 of record CADAHD010000383.1, on the reverse strand, counting down.
CACGGAAGCCCATACCGCGGCCTATACCGGATTCGAAATAGGAAGCCGAACGTGAAAGGTTGAAGGTAACCATACACTGATACTGGTTCCAGATGTTGACCATGCGGTTGACTTTATCATCGGGAGTATCAACGCTTAAGATACCGAGCAGCTTATCCCAGTAGCTCTTAAGTTCCTTCATGCCGTCCGCAAATTTCTCGGGAGTATCATACTTGGCGATCATGGCCTTGGCCTTTACCTTGTTGATGGTCTTGCCGTCAGCCTCAAACTTCTGGTCGGCAGGCATCTCTACGTATCCGAGTACGAATACAAGAGTCTTGCTCTCGCCGGGAGCCAGGGTGATCTTCTTGTAATGTGAAGCGATGGGAGCCCAGCCGTCTGCAAAGGAATCGGAAGCCTTATTGGCCAATACTGCCTGGGGATCGCCAAAGCCGTTGTAGAGACCGATGAAGGAATCCCTGTCGGTATCATATCCGTCGATGGAATCATTTACGGAATAGAATGCGTAATGATCGCGGCGGTCTCGGTATTCGGTCTTGTGATAGATAACGGAACCGTCTACCTCTACACGGCCGGTAGAGAAGTTACGCTGGAAGTTGTTTGAATCATCCTGAGCATCCCACAGACACCACTCGGCAAAAGAGAAGAGTGAGAAGGTCTTTTCGGATGAACCTTCGTTGGTGAGCACTACCTGCTGTACTTCCCCGTCATAATCCTGGGGAACAAAGAAGGTAACTTCAGCCTTAAGGCCGTTCTTCTTTCCTTTGATGATGGTATAGCCCATGCCGTGACGGCACTCATATTCATCAAGCTCTGTCTTAACGGGAGACCAGCCGGGATTCCAGATGGTGCCGTTTTCATTAATGTAGAAATAGCGTCCGCCCATATCGATGGGGACATTGTTGTAACGATAACGAGTTATCCTGCGCAGACGCGCATCTTTATAGAATGAGTAGCCGCCCGCTGTATTGGAAATAAGCGAAAAGAACCCCTGGGTTCCCAGATAGTTGATCCATGGATATGGAGTTCTGGGAGTTGTGATGACGTATTCTCTGTTGGCATCATCAAAGTGACCGAATTTCATACTCTGCTCTCCTTTATTATTTAGTAGGGGGCAAGCGCCCTTATACGGGATTATACAAAAAACATATTCAAAAGGGAAGAGGAATATTGTTATTCATGACGTTTTTCTGTATAATCATTATCTGACTATAATGAGCGGAAACGTTAAAACGCTGCCGCAGCTTCGGGGGTAATAACTTTGAATAAATGGATAAACGAACTCTTTAAGATCTGGGACGATATAGAAAAAGGCAATGACGCTGCGGATAAGTATAATCCCGACAGCAAAGGCTGGAAAAAGGAAAGCCACATCCCCTATCTGGGGGATTACGATCCCATGCATGTACTTAATCTGTATTACCCGAAGGATTACGACGGCAGCAGGAAGTTAAAGACCGTGATCGATATACACGGCGGCGGCTGGTTATACGGTACCGTGGATCTTTCCGAACGTTATCTGGGATGGATAGCATCGCAGGGCTATGCGGTAATGGGTATGAATTACCGCCTGCTGCGCGAAACGGATCTGGGCGGTCTGGTACAGGATATATATGATGCTATCGGCTGGCTTGAAAGATTCGGGCCGGACAGGGGCTTTGATCTTGATAACGTGCTTTTAACCGGGGATTCTGCGGGAGGGCATCTGACGAATCTGGTGGCCTGTATCGAAAACAGTAAGAAACTGCGTAAAGCATACGGAGTCAAAAAGAGCGGCCTGAACATAAAGGCCCTTTGCGTATGCTGCCCCTGTGCCGATACAAATGCGCTGTATATTAGCGGAGATCCCGGGACCAAGGAAGGCGAAGGTACGGCAGCAGCCTATAAGAGCCTGATGCTGGGGGC
>CADAHD010000382.1 GCA_902787595.1 uncultured Lachnospiraceae bacterium | reverse complement strand
CTTTGCCACTTCTTCCGGCGTGCCCGTGGCTATGACCGTGCCGCCTCCGTCGCCGCCTTCAGGCCCCATGTCTATTATGTAATCGGCATTCTTTATTACATCCAGATTATGTTCTATAACCACCACGGAATTGCCGCCGTCTGTCAGCTTCTGCAATATGCTTATGAGTTTGTTGACATCCTCAAAATGCAGGCCGGTAGTGGGCTCATCAAGTATATATATGGTCTTTCCCGTGGAACGGCGCGATAATTCCGTAGCCAGCTTGATACGCTGCGCTTCGCCGCCGGAAAGCTGCGTGGAAGGCTGTCCCAGCCTGATATAGCCCAGCCCCACATCATAGAGCGTTTGTATCTTGGTGCTTATGGCTTTGACCGGCGCAAAAAATTCCAGCGCCTCCTCCACGGTCATATCCAGCACATCCGATATGCTCTTTCCCTTATACAGCACATCCAGGGTCTCACGGTTATAGCGCCTGCCGCCGCAGACTTCACAGGGCACATATACATCGGGCAGGAAGTGCATCTCTATCTTGACTATACCGTCGCCGCTGCAGGCTTCGCAGCGCCCGCCCTTAACATTAAAGGAAAATCTCCCCTTCTTATAGCCCTTTGCCTTTGCATCCTGAGTGGATGCGAACAGATCCCTTATCAGATCGAATACGCCTGTATAGGTCGCGGGATTGGAGCGCGGCGTGCGTCCTATGGGAGACTGGTCGATGGCTATAACCTTATCCAGCGCGTGCATGCCGCTTATCTTCTTATGCTTGCCGGGAACGGCATAGGCACGGTTAAGTTTTCTGGCCAGCGCTTTATACAGTATCTCATTGATCAGTGAAGATTTGCCCGATCCCGAAACTCCGGTAACGCAGGTAAAAATCCCCAAAGGTACATCAACGTCTATATTTTTCAGATTATTCTCTGCGGCTCCCTGTATCTTAAGCCAGTTTGACGGCTTTCTGCGCACTTCCGGAACAGCGATCTTTTTCCTGCCGCTTAAATACTGGCCGGTTATGGAGCGCTTCTCTTTAATGATATCCTCCACAGTACCGGTGGCCACTATCTCACCGCCGTGTTCGCCTGCCAGCGGCCCCACATCCACGATAAAGTCCGCCTCACGCATGGTATCTTCATCATGCTCCACTACTATCAGCGTATTGCCCAGTCTCTGCAGACCGCGCAAAGCTCCCAGCAGTTTATCGTTATCCCTCTGATGCAGGCCTATCGAAGGCTCGTCCAGTATATAACAGACGCCTACCAGGCCGGAGCCTATCTGCGTTGCCAGACGTATGCGCTGTGACTCACCGCCCGATAATGTGGCAGTGGCTCTTGAAAGGCTCAGGTATTCCAGCCCCACTTCAACCAGAAAGCCTACGCGCGCTTTGATCTCACGGATCACCTGATCGGCTATCAGATGCTGCTGCTTCGTCAGTTCCATGCCGTCCAGAAAATCCTTAAGCGCTCCTATGGATATGGATGTGATCTCGTAGATATTCTTTCCGGATAAGGTAACAGCCAGCGATTCCTTTTTAAGACGCATGCCGTTACACTCCGTGCAGGGGGTGATGGACATGTACTTCTCATATTCAGCCTTGCTAATATCCGAGGCCGTTTCACGATAACGGCGTTCCACATTTTTTATAAGTCCTTCAAAGGCTGTGGGATACACGCCGTAGCCGCGCTGTCCCTGGTAATGCACATCCACCTCGATATCCGTGCCGTTTATAAGTATGTCTTTTATCTTATCGTCCAGATCGGCCCAGGGCGTATCCAGACTGAACTTAAACTTCTTTACCAGCGCCTGCAGCAGCGCATTTGAAAAACTGCCTTCCGATGACGCACTCTGCCAGCCTATTACCTGTATGCAGCCCTCGTTTATGGATCTGGTGGGATCGGGTATCATCGAGCCCTCCGTAAACTCCATCTTTATGCCCAGACCCGCGCATGCAGGGCAGGCTCCGAAAGGATTATTGAAGGAAAAACTGCGGGGCTCTATCTCATCTATGCTGATGCCGCAATCCGGGCAGGAAAAGCTCTGACTGAAATTAAGCCGCTCATCACTTCCCGCAAGCTCCACCACTAAAAGCCCCTCGGTAAGCTGCAGCACATTCTCTATCGAATCCGTAAGACGCCGTTCTATTCCTGGCTTTACCACCAGACGATCCACTACCACCTTTCGTGTTTTCCAGGGTAAACGTATAAATCGTACTATCCCCGATACTGTAGCGCCTTGTAATATCAAACTGCAAGCCGGTGCTGCTGACAGGCATCTTGATGATTCCGCTATCTTCGTCTGGAAAAACCAGCTCATTTCCGTCATTGTCCCATTCCAGTGCAACGCTGTATGTGGTGACATCGCCGGTGGCGAGCCCCGTCACATCCGGGCAGACGGTTGTGGCAAACTGCACCGTGTCGCTCCAGTCCCCTTCGGTCAGGTTGGAGCCGCAGAGAGCCCGGATGGAAGCGTTGAAGGTGAGGCCAGTGGTGAGGCCGCCCACGGTGGCGGGACGAATGGCAGTGCGGTAGATGCTGTCGAACGAGCCATACCACACGTGGATGTCCCACATGTCCTCAATGCCGTTGGCATTCCAGTCGAAGGTGGCAGTGGTG
>CADAHD010000381.1 GCA_902787595.1 uncultured Lachnospiraceae bacterium | reverse complement strand
CTGCCGTGTCATTTCACCTTCCGCCGGTATGACTAAAAGGGGCTCATGCCTGCCCTCTCTCTTAAGTCCCAGCATCAGAGAGAGCAAAGCCCTGTTGGCCCCGTAAAGATTATCATAATGGCTGATAAAGAGTATGCGCATCAGCTTTCCTTAAGTACCTCCTCTTTATCGCGGAGAGTGGCCTTGCCACCGTTTATCTCGTATATCTTATCACAGTTGCGGATGGTGCTTAAACGGTGCGCCACGATTATCATTGTCTTGCTGCCCTGCAGTGAGTCGATGGCTTCCATAACTGCCGTCTCCGTTTCATTATCCAGAGCGCTGGTTGCCTCATCAAGCACCAGTATCTGCGGATTATCATACAACGCGCGGGCTATTGCTATACGCTGTCTCTGCCCGCCGGACAGGCGCACTCCGCGCTCTCCCACCATTGTCTCCAGTCCTTCCGGCTGTTTCCTTATGTAATCCGCCAGCTGCGCTTCTTCCAGCGCGCGCCATATGCGTTCCTCATCTATTTCTTTTTCATCTATGCCAAATGCCACATTATTGCGTATGGTATCATCTGTAAGATAAACAGCCTGCGGCACATACCCAATCACCTTTGACCAGGCTGCCGGATGCTCGTAAACGTCCACGCCATCTAAAAGCACATTACCCTTTTGAGGCTTAAGCAGACCCAGTATCACATCTGCCATAGTGGTCTTACCGGCACCCGAAGGTCCTATCAGAGCTATGGATTCACCTTTATTTATAACAAAACCGGCACTCTTAAGCACCTCTTCCTGCCCCGCAGGATATTTCCATACGATATCTTTTATTTCAAGTTCTTTTTCAAATCCCAGTCTTTCTTCTTTATCTTCCTTAAGACGGGTAACATATTCTTCATCATTCTCTATCTCTTTAAGATTTTCATACACATAATCCAGACGCACGCGGTTGTAGATCATACCGTTCGTATTGGTCGTAAGTCTTCCCATGGAGGGGAAGAGACGAAAGGCTGCCAGCGCTACCGTACCAAGCCTGGTAACAAATTCGCCGATATCGTCTACGACCCTGAGCCTTATAATAACTATAGCCAGAAAACCGCATATACATACCATTTCATAAATATTTGTCGTGATGCTGTTTAAGAAATAATTGATCTTTGTCGCGCGCGCATTTGTGGCACTGGCTTCTTCAAAGGCATCGACAAAATATTTCTGTCTGTTTTTAACCAGTATCTCTTTTATACCGTTAAAGGCCTGCGTAAGATACTGCAGCATCCTGCCCTCACAGTTCTGTTCCTGCCGGCTGAAAAACTTCATGAGTTTCTTTAAACCGAATATCAAAAGCAGCATACAACTGCCCAGTATCAGGATAAGAGATATCGCCATTACAGGATCCAGTACTATGATAAGGAGGCCGATAGCCGCTAAAGTAAATAGCTCCGATACTATACGGAAAAGATAAAAGAACATCCCGAATACGCCGGCCACGTCCTGGTTAACACTTCTTATCAGTATCGAAGAATTATGATCCAGATGGAAAAGATAGGAGCTTCCAAGATATGTACGGGTAAGTCTTACAGATAGATCTTTCTGCACTCCGGTGGAAAACGCAGCCTGTACATATGTTGAAAACATCAGATATATGTTTTTGACAATGTATATGACTATCATGATAAGACCCAGTATAGTCATGCGCTGCACCGGATCGGTCGCTCCGAACATCTCTGTGACCAGAGCGCTATACCACTGCTCTTCCGCTTTCTCGGGAGTCATGAATGTCGTGAGAAAGGGGATTATGGATGCCACACCAAGAAGTTCCCACATGGAACCTATAAAAGCTACGATATAAACAAAGACCAGCTTACGCTTCTGCTTTGGGGTGGTGATGTAATTCAGTTTTTTAAGGATGTCAAGGATTGCTTTCATGTTTTTTTTCTTTGGCTATGAATTTTTTTCTTTGGCTTTATTTACTGCTGTCAAGATCCCCAAATAGGAAAGTTCGGCAACGAAAATCGAAGATTTTCTGCCTCACTTTTTCGCTTCGCTCAGGATGACTTTGCTTTTTTGCTTCGCTCAGGATTACTTTACTTTTTTGCAGCGCTACGGATCACACCGATCACGTTTTCCAGCAGCCAGATGCCGGCCATGTAGAAAAGCGCCATATTGTAGATCATGTAACGGCTCTGGCAGAAGATAAGCGCTGCTGCCACGCCGGTGTTTACACACATGGCTATCAGTACATATATGCCGCCGCGGCCGCAGGAGCGCCTTTTATCCGCCTCAGGGATATTCTTTACAAAAAGCATACATACTGACAGTATTGCGACGATGACCACTGCCGCAAGGGCGTAGATATCAAGCAGGGTATTGCGCTTTGCCACGGTATTTATGATACCGTTTAAAAAGCTTGCCAGATATACTTTAATATAAGTTCCAAGATTATCGGCAAAGAGGCTCTTTACTATCACACCGCTCATGCGGTCTGCTTCCTGCTCTGCATCAAGGCCCTGCGCAAACCCACGCTCTATAGCGTATTCCACGAACAAAGGTCCTGTTGTATCCACCGGGATCACATCAAAGTGATCCTCATAATGCTCTTCCAGCGCACTCCAGCCTTTCCCTGCATA
>CADAHD010000380.1 GCA_902787595.1 uncultured Lachnospiraceae bacterium | reverse complement strand
TCCGCCTTATCCTTTATCAGAAGATTCTCGCAGCCCTCGAAAGCAGCGTTGATCTCTGCGCTGTTGCCCACGCTCAGTATTGCGATATCTTTTCTCTGCACATCCGGCTTAACGCTCAAGCGCTCCATAGAACACATGGCAGGAGTTATCTCTCCCGGGCCCCAGAGGTATTCACCGTCGATCTTCTTAATGAGATTCTTTGCAACATAATCGGCTGATGCGCCGTAGCTGTAGATATCCGCCCTGAAGATGGCGCCTCTTACAAAATAACCCTTAAAGGTCCGGGTAAAGAAATCATTCATCTCCACTATGCCGTCGCGGTAGTCCGGATTCATCTTGACTTCCGCAATAACTGCCGCATACAGATCTTCGTTAACTGCCGCCCATGCGCCTTCAGCCTTGGGATAAATGAAGAGTACGTTTGCATCTGCTGCTGCCGCGATATCCGCAAGCCCTTTCTCTTTTGCAAATGCTATGGCTTCATCTTTTCCCATCCTGTTCTCTTCGAATACCAGAAGCAGGGGCTGTCTGAAAGTATAATTCTTCGTAGCAGAATCAATGTCATTTGCGGGAACAAAAGTCTTAAGATAAAACTTTTCATATTCCTGCTCCCAATACTTACCCCCATCTGCTAGTTCGCTTACTACAGGTCTTTCCATTACCGGCATTTCTGATTACCTCCTTAAGAATTGTTTTTTTGATCTTTCAAAAAAAGTGGCGTGTCATCGTGATGATGACCGCCACCTTTAAAATTTTCTGTAAATTAAGATCCTTCAGCCTTTTGCATCAATGGCAGATCCTTAATTATAAAGTGTGGCCACCATCTCTGCTATATCGTTTGCAAATTTATTCAGTCCTTCTATAGTTGAATTGATCTTCTCCATCTCTTCATTTTCGACAGCTACGTTTTCACTTATCCTGTCGATCTTCTCAACCATATCCTTGACGGAAGCATTCATATCGCCCAGAATGCGCGAGATATCGTTGGTTGTATTCTTCGTGGATGCGGACAGGCTCTGCACTTCTGTAGCAACAACCGCAAAACCCCTGCCGGCTTCGCCTGCTCTTGCAGCCTCTATGCTGGCGTTGAGCGAGAGCAGATTGGTCTGGTTTGCTATGCTCTGAATGCTGTCGATTATCTTCATCGACTCATCAACGGATGTGCCTATCTTCTTTGCCGAATCGGTGATATCCGCCTGACGCTGCGCCACATCTTTCATCTGCTTTGCAGCTTCTCCGACATTTGAAGCTATTTCCGTTATGCCGTTACGCAGCGACTCAATATTGGGAGCCATCTCGGTCTGGAAACGCAGCTTGTTCTTTATCTGCTCGCTTATATCCAGTATGGTGCCCGCTGCCATAAGCGGTTTGCGGCGATCCGCCGACCATACCACGGTGCTGGATGCTCTTACCCAGCGGTATTCGCCGTCTTTATGCATCATGCGGTATTCGGTATCAAAAACCGTCTTTCCGCTGGGATCCGAAAGCTGTTTTCCCATCAGGGCAGATGCTGCAGCCACATCATCGGGATGCATCTTGGTTATCCACGAACTCATTATATCGGGAAAATCATTGGAATCCCTGTACCCCAGGATTTTTTTGAACTGATCGGAGAATACCATGGGCGAATTGGGATCGTCTATCGCATACTTCGTCAGGTCCATGCTCCAGCTGCCTTCCAGCATCATCAGATCAACCGCGCCCTGACGTCTGCGGCCCACTTCCAGTGTTTCCGCAGTTTTTTTCTGCTCGTCTATATCGGAGAAAGTTCCCAGAAAGATCTTCGGAGAACCGTCGGGATAACGCACGACATCGCCTGCCGCATGAAACCACTTATAGCCGTCCCTCTTGGTCTGAAGGCGGTATTCGATATCGTATTTTTTCCTGTTGGTCTTGTCTGCCGCAGCTGCGCCAAACGCTGCAAATACTGCAGGCGCGTCTTCAGGATGGATGATCTTTCCCAGACCGTCGATCGCATCCGGAAGTTCATTTCTGGTATAACCCAGCATATCTCTCATGACATCGGTAAACAGCACTCTTTCCTGCTCACCCTTTTCATTATAATAACAGAACCACATACCCAGACGCGCGCAGCTGTTGATCTTGTTGAGCATCTGGTCCATCTCAACAATAACTTCTTTTTTTTCATCAAGCTCTTCTTCAAGTTCCCTTATGCGCGCTTCCAGTTCTGCCGTTCTGTCCTGAATCTTTGACTTGCCAAACATAGCCTGTACCCCCTGTATTTTTTTCTCTGCCCGTTCACGGGCAGTTATACGCATAATGTAATATTTTACAGTATCTCCTTAATATTGTTGATTATCTCATCCTCATTAAAGGGCTTACTGATAAAGCGTTTGGCTCCCGTCTTGAGCGCCTTGATAAGTTTATCCTGCTGTCCTGCGGCACTTAGCATAACCACCTTTGCAACGGGATCAAATTCCAATATCTTAGCCAGCGCTTCCAGGCCGTCCATCTGTGGCATCGTTATGTCCATGGTCACTATGTCGGGTTTATGCTCCTTATAAGCCTGTACTGCGTCTACACCGTTTGCCGCTTCCGCCACCACGTTAAGACCGGCTTTTTCAAGTATATTGCAAAGCATCTCACGGGACATCCT
>CADAHD010000379.1 GCA_902787595.1 uncultured Lachnospiraceae bacterium | reverse complement strand
TACCGGATCTTCTTGGCCACGACCACAAACCTGCCGTTCTCCTCATTGTAATCACAGGTAGACAGCGTCAAAAGCCGGTCTCCGTAGTAAGCCTTCACGCCGGTGTCATAGTAGGAAAGTCTGCTCATCTCATCCATATATGAGCTGAATTCCTCGGCGGACTGGGCGTCTAGAAACTGATAATACTTGAATACCACTTCATCCGAGTCGTAAACGCGCGAACGGAAGGCATACATCACCTGGTATGTGCCTTCCTCATAAATGGTATCAAACTGTATGATCGGGTGTTTTTCATAATAACTCTCCGATTCATACGCCGAAAGCTTCGAAAACATCCTTCCGCTCTGCAGATGATGTCCGTAGATGATAAAATTATCGTTTCCGCGGACTATATCGCATTTGCAGTCCAGAAAAAGCGTTCCGGCCCTGTCGTCTTTTTTGTCAAAGTCATGAGACAGATAATATTCATTGTCATCCGCCTGCATAACGGGTCCATCAATATTTGTATCGTCAATTTTAAGCCATCCGATAAGGTCTTTATTCAAATAATATAAAGTTTTATACTGTTCAAGCACCTCCATCGTGCGCTGCGTGCCGCTGTCATCAACTATTGTGGCAGTATAAAACCCGTCATTTCCGCTGTTGGCCGGGATATTTGCCAGCACATCGTTGCCCACGAGCTTGGACAACTCGCTTCCGCGGTTATCACCCTTATCTGCATTTTTGTAATAGATCGCATAGCCGCCAAAACCGCCAATCATCAACAGAACAAAGGCCAGGATAAGGATCTTCCTGTTCCTTTCCGCCCTCTTTATCTCGGCTATGATCCTTTTTTGCATTTCAGGATCATAGTCTTCCAGGCGTTTAGGTCTTTCGCTTTCCTTTTCCGCGGCCTTTGCAGCATCATTCTCTTTTATATTGCTTTTTTTGTCGCTCATCACGGCTTAACGACGATGTTCACTATCCTTCCGGGTACATAGATCTCTTTTACTATATCCCCTTTTATCTTATTGCCAAGAGCTTCTTTTGCAGCAGCAATAGCCGTATCCTTATCGGCATCCTTGCTGATCTGTATGGTGGTCTTTACCTTGCCGCTTATCTGAACAGCGATCTCAACGGTATCCTGAACCGTCTTCGAAAGGTCGGCTACAGGCCAGGTCTGGGCGAATACGCTCTCGCTGTGTCCCAGCTGCTCCCAAAGCTCTTCGCAAATGTGGGGCGCAAAGGGCGAAAGCAGTATAACCGCGGTCTCAAGGGTCTTCTTATCTACTCCGCCGGCCTTTGTAAGATCCATGAACTTATTATTATACTCCATAAATCCGCTTATTACGGTATTTAAGCTGAATGCATTAAGTCTCTGGTCGATATCCCTGATAAGGCAGTTACGCAGTCTCAACAGCTCTGCTGTCTCCTCAGCATTCTTGTCTTTGTTATCCTGGACCATATTCCAGAATCTGGTAAGGAAGCGGTATACGCCGTCAATTCCTCTGGGATCCCATTCGCTGTCCAGCTCGGGGGGACCAACAAAGAGTTCATACATACGCAGACTGTCGCAGCCGTAATCCATGACCAGTTCATCAGGGCTTACCACATTACCCTGACTCTTGCTCATCTTTACAGGCTTATCGCCCCATTTTTCGGTATCTTCAGCCTTCTTAAGGATCATACCCTGGTTAAACAGCCTGGTAAAAGGCTCATCAAAATCAAGCACGCCTATATCTTTAAGGAACTTGGTATAGAAACGTGAATAAAGCAGATGCAGCACGGCATGCTCAACGCCGCCCACATACATATCAACAGGCAGATACTTATCAGCCTTCTCGCGGTTGACAAGCTTCTCCTTATTCTTGTTATCAACATAACGCAGGAAGTACCAGGAAGAACCTGCCCACTGGGGCATGGTGTTGGTCTCTCTCTTGGCGGGCTTTCCGCACTTGGGACAGGTGGTATTTACCCATTCGTCGATAGCTGCCAGAGGTGACTCACCGGTACCGGTAGGCTCGTACTTCTCTACTTCGGGAAGGAGCAGGGGAAGCTGATCCTCGGGAACAGCCACACAGCCGCAGTCAGGGCAGTGAACGATGGGAATAGGCTCGCCCCAGTAACGCTGGCGTGAGAATACCCAGTCACGAAGCTTATAATTGGTAGTCTTACGGCCCATGCCTGCCTTTTCTATCATCATAGGCGCTTCTTTCTTAAGGACAGCCGATTCCATGCCGTTCCAGTCACCGGAATTGATCATGGTTCCCGAAGCTTCGGTATATGCTTCCTGCATATCCTTTATCTCCACGCCATCTTTTGCAATAACCTGTATAATGGGCAGATCAAATTTCTTTGCAAAAGCAAAGTCGCGGTCATCATGAGCAGGCACGCACATGATGGCTCCGGTACCGTAATCAGCCAGTACATAATCGGAAAGCCAGATGGGTACCTTTGCGCCGTTAAGAGGATTGATCGCATAAGAGCCTGTGAATACGCCGGTCTTCTCCTTATCCTGCATACGGTCTACATTTGATCTGGTAGATGCCCTGTAGATATAATCATCAACAGCCGCTTTGGTCTCTGCGGTAGCAAGTGAAGCAGCCAGCTTATGTTCGGGAGCCAGTACCATGAATGTAGC
>CADAHD010000378.1 GCA_902787595.1 uncultured Lachnospiraceae bacterium | reverse complement strand
TTTATGGGCAGCCTGAAATATACGGAAAATGAGATGTACGCCTCCGCGTCCCGTCTGTCCGGTGGGCAGAAAGCGAAGCTGTATTTTCTGAAAATCGCGCTGACACAGCCTCAGATCCTGATCCTTGACGAGCCGACGCGCAATTTAAGTCCGCTGTCGGGACCTGTGCTGCGTGAAACGCTCGCCGGGTATTCTGGCACGATCGTCAGCGTCTCCCATGACCGCAAATATCTTTCCGAGGTCTGCGATACCCTGTACCGCCTGACCGATTCGGGCCTTGTCGAGGTCCGTGATACAGAGGAGCTATGAGAAAGAAAGCAGTACTGATCATGAATCCGGTCTCCGGAATGAAGATCGGAAAACGGTTTCTCGCCGACATCATCTATCTGTTTGCGCAGAACGGCTATGAAACGCTTTGTCTGATGACGCAGGCGCGCGGGGACGGAGAAGCGCTTGCGCTGGAGCATGCCGAAGGCGCCGATCTCATCGTCTGCATCGGCGGGGACGGCACCTTTACTGAGGTCGCCTCCGGCGTCGTGCGCGCAGGCAAAGGCACGCCGATCGGCTATATTCCCGCGGGAACAACGAACGATTTTGCTGTGAGCATGAATCTTTCCACTTTTACGTTCAGTTCTTCCAAAACGGCCTGCATCTTGTCGATCACAAAAAGTGTCGGATCGTCCATCAGTCCTCTGCCGCCGTAATATATATTAACCTTCACTGTTTTGTACCGCCTCCTTTTTTGAAAGCTTTGAGTAACACAAAATAGCCGTTAACAAAAATCCTATGAACAGGCCGCCCAAATGTGCGGCATAATCTATATGATCCGCAGCAAAGCTGCTGTAAACACAATATGCCACCATAAGTATCATGCGTCTGACCGGAATATCGAGGCCTTTGGTCTTTATAATGACTAAAAAGAGCAGGGCTCCCATGATACCATACACGGCACCGCTGGCACCTATGGCAGTGTATCTTGCACCGCTTGTGAGCTCATATACATACGATATAACATTGCCCATGATGCCCGACACAAAATATATAATGGCAAATCTGACAGAGCCTGTTTTATGTTCCACCATCTCACCCATGAAATATAAGAGCAGCATATTGCTTATAACATGCTGAAAGTCCGCATGTAAGAACATGGCAGTGATCAGCCTGTAAAACTGCCCGGCCCCGATCGCCGAAAACTCCATGCATCCCGATTCCAAAAAAGGATTGGGCGCATCGCCTGCCGCATTTCCTATAAGTAAGGATGTTAAAAAGATCAGAACATTGACTATGACCAAAACAACGGAAACCGGTGATGGTCTTTTTTTGCTCTTCTCATGATACTCTTCACGTTCCGAGCTGTTCATTAGCTTTTCATTTATGGCACGAAGATCGTTTGAACCTATCAAGAGACGGGTTTCTTCGATCCATTTTAAAAGGTCTTGCTTTAAACCGTAAAAGTCTTCAATACGGCTGTCGTCTTCAATGAGCGAAATGTTCTGTTTATCGATCGTCCAGCACATGTACTCATCGGAAGCGATCTTTTCCGCCTTAGTCATGTCCCCGGAAAATATCAGGTTCATGATGTGAACATCTTTATCTTCCATGGAAGCACGTATGTTTTGACTCTGGTTTATAAGAGTCTCATGGTCCATGTCGGAATCATCGTTTACATTGAATACCTGTAAGATGTTTACAAAACCGTTCTCTTCTTTTATATATTCTTTTACGTCCGGATATTGGGTATTAAAAACAACATACCCCGCATCCTGCATGTATTTTTCAAATATCTTTACAACCATAACGGTTAATTGCCTGATTTTTCGTCAGGACTCTTTCTCACGTTTTCCTCTATGAGACCCATTATGGTCCTTATAGAGTTGATCTGTCCGCTGCTCACCATATTCTCAATGTACTGTTTTCTGTTTAAGAATACTTCGTGAACCGTATCGACCAGCGATATGGGATCTAAGGCCTCTTCCCTTATGACTGCACTGAAGCCCTGTCCTTCAAAGGAAGATGCGTTCAGTATCTGATCTCCCCTGCTGCCTGCCGACAAAGGAATGAGTATATTGGGTTTGTTCAATGCCAAAAGCTCACATATCGCATTTGCACCTGCTCTTGATATGACAACATCCGACATGGCAAATACATCCTTAAGCTCTGTCTTGAGATATTCAAACTGCTTATATCCCGGTACCGACAGCATAAGGTTGTCCATCTTTTCTTTTCCGCATATATGAACTACCTGGAAATCCTTTAAAAGATTGTCCAGAGATTCTCTTACAACTTCGTTGATGCTCTGAGCACCCTGGGAACCGCCGATGACCATTATGACAGGCTTGCTCGAATTAAATCCGCAAAGCTTATAACCTGCTTCCACGCTTCCCTGCATGAGCTCCGCTCTGATGGGTGAACCTGTAAGTACAGCCTTCCCTGCGGGAACCTTGGATAAGGTCTCGGGAAAGTTACAGCAGACCTTGTCTGCCACGGGAATGCATAATTTATTGGCTAAGCCCGGAGACATGTCCGATTCGTGAATGATACAGGGGATCTTAAGATCTGCAGCCGCCCTTACTACGGGAACGGATACGAAACCACCCTTGCTGAATATTATATCGGGATCTATCTCTTTT
>CADAHD010000377.1 GCA_902787595.1 uncultured Lachnospiraceae bacterium | reverse complement strand
ATAAGCGATCGAACGAAAAACCGGGGGGACGGACCTTATGGTACTTCAGTACCACGAGGTCCGCCCCCCCGGTTTTCGTTGTTTAAAATTTTTCTCAGATCTCTACGATCCAGCCTTCGGGAGCATCAAGGCGTCCCATCTGTATGCCGGTCAGAGTATCATAAAGCTTCTTGGTTACAGGTCCCATCTCATCCATGCCGCTGGGGAAGCAGATCTCTTTTCCGTGATCAACGATCTTTCCTACAGGTGAGATAACTGCTGCCGTACCGCAAAGACCGCACTCTGCAAAATCCTTTACTTCTTCGAAGCTTACTTCTCTCTCTTCAGCTTCCAGGCCCAGATACTCCTTAGCAACATACATAAGCGAACGTCTGGTGATGGAAGGCAGTATAGAATTGGACTTGGGTGTTACCACCTTGTTATCCTTGGTTACAAATATGAAGTTTGCGCCGCCGGTCTCTTCAACCTTGGTGCGTGTAGCAGCGTCAAGATACATATTCTCTGCAAAACCTGCCTTGTGAGCCTCTACAATGGGATGAAGACTCATAGCATAGTTAAGTCCCGCTTTGATATGGCCGGTGCCGTGAGGCGCTGCACGGTCAAAATCGCTCACACACAGTGTAAGGGGCTTAGCGCCGCCCTTGAAATAAGGTCCCACGGGCGTAGCAAAGATACGGAACTGATAGTCCTCTGCAGGCTTAACGCCTATAACCGGATTGATACCAAACATATAAGGGCGCAGATATAAAGTTGCGCCTGAACCATAAGGAGGAACCCATGCTTCGTTAGCCTTTACCACCTGCTTTACGGCGTCAATAAATCTCTCCTTGGGGAAAGGAGGCATTTCAAGACGCTGCGCTGTATTGTACATACGCTCTGCATTAAGGTCGGGTCTGAAGCATACTGTGCGTCCGTCTTCGGTAGTATATGCCTTAAGTCCCTCAAAGCAGGTCTGGGCGTACTGGAGCACGCCGGCGCACTCGTTCATGACGATGTCAGCATCTTCGGTAAGTCCGCCTTCATCCCATGCGCCATTCTTAAAATTGGCTACATAACGCTTGTCGGTCTTTACATAACCAAATCCCAGTCCTGACCAGTCAATATCTTTCTTTTCCATCTAGATCACGCTCCCTCTTTATCAGTATAGATTAAGACTAAAAGTCTGCATTCAAGTTTACAACCGCCCACCATTACTGTCAAGAAGGCATTTACTACAAGTGGCTTTTATGCTATACTTTCAATGTTATAGGTCCTCAGGGCTTAAATCTTCAGGATGTTACGGATAATGTCATTCTGAGCGCGATGAATGATCTTCTAAAGGGGGATGATATGGATCTTTCCAATTCAAGGTTTATCCGCTTTCTCTTGCAGGATGTAAAAAACGAAAAAGAAACCAAGGATATGGCGGTGCTGATCCGTATCATCTGTCTGATCCTGGCTATATATTATCTCATAACCGGCATTACCGTTGCCGTTTTGCAGCATTATGTGCTCGGGCTTCTTTTAATAGGTGCTATCGGGCTGGTGGTCGGCTGCTTTGTTCTCACCTACGAAGACCGCACTCTTATGTCACTTATACTTCTCAATGGGATAATAATCGTATTTTCCACTTTGCTTTCCATATTCGTGGGCTTTGATATGAGCTTCAACATGCCCATCTTTCTTAATATACTGCTGATCTATTTTAACAAAACCGAACATATGGCCCGCAAGCGCATATATTCGGCAGCCATAATGATATATCAGATGTTCTTATCCGAAATAAGCTCCGCCCTGTCTCTGGAAATGGCTCCGTCAGCCACGATGAAAATGGCCATCCAGACCTTTAACATGCTGATGTTTTCCTGCGCGCTGCTGGCAACGGCGTATGCTTATTGCATGAAATTCAACCAGGCTGAAGAAAAGCTCCGCCGCATCAACGACAATCTGGAGCGCATGGCAAATCTCGATACCCTCACAGGGCTCTCAAACCGCCGGCATATGAATGAATATCTGGCAGGTCTTGTCTTTGAATATAACCGTTCAAACAAGGTTTTCACCATGGCTATCGGCGATATTGATTTCTTTAAGAAGGTAAATGATACTTACGGACACGATACCGGAGATTACGTTCTTTCCACAGCCGCTAATCTTTTCAAGAAATTCATGAAGGATAAAGGGCATGTTGCGCGCTGGGGCGGTGAGGAATTCCTTTTCGCATTTGAAAATATGGATCTGGACAAAGCCTACCGCTATCTGGACGAGCTCCGCCACGAAGTAGAGAAAACCTCCATGGATTTCAAGGAGTTTCACTTTAATATCACAATGACTTACGGTATGGAAGAATTTAATCCCCGACTGGGTATAGAAGCGACCATCAACCGCGCCGATGCCAAGCTCTATAAGGGCAAACAGGGCGGCAGGAACAGGGTTGTCAAATAAATAAAACCAAGGTAACATCACCTTGGTTTTATTCTTATTTCATCATATCGCTACCGGAATATCCTTAAATTCTTCACCGTACTGATAACCTATCAGCTTGACATCATCCCTGGTAAACTCGTAGAAATCCTTCTTATCGGGATTCAGCGCAAACTGCGGAGCCTCATACGGAGTCCTGCTTATAAGCTCTTTTATCATATCAACATGTCT
>CADAHD010000376.1 GCA_902787595.1 uncultured Lachnospiraceae bacterium | reverse complement strand
CTTTATTCCGGATGCAGCTACCTTGTTCCAGTCAATGACACCCTGGTACTCGGACACATCTATCATAGGTATGCCCTTATCGACACCGTCAACCATATAATGGATGGTGCCGTCATCATCCTTTACGATCTGGTCCTCCCTGATGGTATTACGCGGTCTGTTATCCAGCAGAGGCGCAAATTCATAAGTATCCTTATCTACGGTATAAAAAGCATAATCCTTAAATACGGCCCTGACCGCTGTCATCGGGCCGCCGCCTTCCTTCAATGCCGCTGCCATCATGACATCCCTTAGATCCTGAACGCTCTGCGGGACTACCAATGCAGCCGGCTGTGAAGCCGTGGTCTGAAGCTGCGGTGTGACAATATCCGCGCTTACCTGTAAAGCAGGCTGCTCATCCGCTATAAGTTCATCTTCCGAGACAGAAGGTTTTTCGACAGCGCTCACGCTTCCCGTAACCCCTGAGGGCTGCTGATCGGGCTCTTTTGTTTCCGGGGCCTCAGCAGGCTCTGCTTTTTCCTTCTCTGCCAATGCGCGCTGGTACTCCTTTATCTCCGCCGAAGTCTTTTCTTCCTGCGCCTGCAGCTGCGCAAATGCCTGCTTCTGCAGCTCTATCTGATATGCCAGGAATCCGGAAAAGCCAAGGGACAGCAAAAGCAGGATAAGAAGTATCATAATGGGGACCAAGCCCTTTTTCTTTTCCGCCCTGCGCTTTTTTTCCTTCTTTCCTGCATCCGCCGCGCCTGCGCCGGCAGCCTCTATGTGGTCGTTAGAAAGATCGATCAATTCAAGATCGTTGTCTATATAATCATCGTTATTTTTCATAATTTCCTCTAAATTTCATTCACGGGGGGAGCCGGAAGCGGCGGCGCTGGTAAGATTAAGGTGGAAGCATGTGAATGTTTCCTCAGCATAGGGCAGAGCCCATAACAAACCAAGCCCACAGCTTAATACGCTGATAATATAAATCGGTATAAAACTGATATGTATATAAAAAAGCTTAAAGCGCTGTCCCCTCATAAGCCAGCGCGACAGTTTTATTATCTCCTCGGTATCTTTATCAGGGAAATCCAGTATCAGGTAATAACACTGACTCAGTCCCAGATAATAAATGCAGTAAATCGTCAATCCGATGCATGCCGCGAGTGAAGCAAAAGGCAGCACATACACATTGCCCGAACTGCGGAACAAGCCGTACAGAGCCACGCCCGGAAGTTCGCATCCCAGCAGGGTCAGCGTAAGCTTAAGCGCAATGCGCACCGCTCTGTCATCCCTGAAGGAAAAACCCCTGAAGATATCTATAAAAGACGCCGGATATTTGCAGCTGATATTCATATAAAACGCGCAAAGTCCGAACCTGAGCACATTTGCAAGCACAAGCCCCAGCACATGTATGCCTATGGCCAGGAAAAAAGCCAGAACAAAACGCTTTGATGATATGTTCGCGCTGAGGGACGTAAAGGTAGCGCTGACAAAAAGAAACAATAAATGAACAGGTACGACTTTAGCGTACCTGCCCAACAGATTTGCTCTTGCATCGCATTTTAATTCTTCCGAAGATCTGATCCCGTTCATTAAATACTATACCGCCAGATCCAGGTTATTGCCCTTAAAAGCTTCCTGCCCCATAGATTTATTATTCCGGCTATAGGGATCGTCGCCACTGTACTTTATCGTTGTGGCGGTCTCGCCTCCCGCGCAATAGCTGCGTCCGCATTCGGGGCAGACCGAATATTTTAATCTGACACTGGCATTTAAAACCTTGCCGCCCTTCTCCTGCGCCTTATCGTAAGCATTGGTCACATGTTCCTGTTCATGGCCGCGGACCTTTGCCTCTACTGCCGCAGGATTTATCTTTGCAGCGGATTTAAATGACACCTGCTCATCAGAGCCGTCCTGGTATTTCCTTTCCTTGCAGGTCTCGCATTCCACCTTGCCCAGCCGCTTAGTTTCTTCCGAAGCGGAGCTGCTTTCGGCCGCAAAGGCAGAACCGGCATACTGCATAGCAGATACGCTGCCGTAAACTCCGCCATATCCTATTGGCCCGATAGCTCCCATCATAACTGCGTTCCTCCGGGGAATGTATAATAAGGGGAATCGCCCTGCTGCATTTTTTCCATAAATTCCGGCATTTCACCGGTTTCGTAATATTTCTTCATGCCATCCACGAAATCATCATAATCCACGCCGTACATCATTTCAAAGCTCTTGTCCATCTCTGATCTGAAGCCCGGATTATTCTGTATCATATCGGCAACCTTGATCATAAGAAATACGCCTGCTGCCACAGATACCACAGATATCATCACGCTGCAGAACGCCGATCCGTTCATACGTCTGCCGCTGCCTTTGGAAAGCACCGCAAACAATATGGACATACTTCCAAAGAAAACGGGGCCCAGTCCCGTAAGTATGGTCAGTAAAGCCATCACTGCCATTACAAGCGATGCCACTGCCATAGCGTTCGTCCTCTTTTGAGGCATCCTTTGATAATATCCCTGAGGCGGAATATTATTTCCGCCCTGATAACCATACTCATCCATGGCCTGATTATACCACAGCCGGTCCGAAAAAACAACAAGCCCGGTCCGTATGGCAGCTATCCCATAAATGCGCCGGATATCACGCCCCATCCTGCTGCCAGCAGGACGATCACGCAGGGAACTATGTATTTCCTGGGATTATGCCACAGATCACTCTCTATCTTCCAGTTCCTTACAGGCGCAAAATATTCAAGCAGCATAGTGAGCGCTGCACCGACAGCAGCAAGTATCACTCCCAGAACCACGTGGCTCAGCCCTATGCCGCCCTGCTGCAGCTGCCAGCTGCAAAGATAGACAGTTACGGATATGATGTTGTATACAAATACAAACAGACCGTAAGGTAAAAAGAATCTGCCTGCTCCGGGCATTTCCTTTATGCTGCGCTCAAGATCCGGATCGCAGGAAATAAGTATCGCAATAGGCGTATTCATAAGCACAACGGCATATCCTATATACAGGAAGGCCCCCGTCATATCCTGCATATCGATGAGCTTAAGATACAGAGGCAGGGCACAGGCGATCCCCCACATAATAAAGGAATTGGCGATATAATTCTTATGGGTGCCTATGTATCTTAACAGGTATACCCATACAAGCGCATGTGCATGACTCTTTACACCTGATCTGATACTCTCATTCTTAACAGCAAGGTCATAAAATACATAAGCATCGCTGTTTAATGTAATGATGACCGCTGTCAGCAGGCTGACGCCAAACACTGCGATCATCGGATATGCTCCCATATCCTTAAGCAAAAATATCGCTGCTATGACTGCTGCCGCCCACAGCAGCACCACAGCCTTTGCCCTGCGGCTCACAAAGAATGCCGCGCTCATGTAAACAGCGCAGAACGCCGCAAGTATACAGCAGATGGTCTGGGGCGCATCAAAAACATGTATCGCAAAGATCAGGGCCATAACAACTATAAGCTTGGTGAATATAGTATAGATCCCAAGTACGCTCACATAAGTGAACACGAAGGCTTTTTGAGGAAAAGGCATCATTATCATATTACTGAAGCTCTGTGAAAAATCATTGGAATTAAGTGCTTTCCACATCACTCCTGCGCAAAATACCGCCGCAGTCAGATACAGTACAGCCGGCGACACATTGATATTCAGGCCTGCCCCTTTAAGCCCCATAACCATGACTGCACTGATAAAGACGCTCTTTATCAGACCTTCATACTTTACACCGAATACTTTTTTCGCAAACGCATTACATACTTTACACCGAATACTTTTTTAGCAAATGCATTAAACAGCATCTTCATATCTAAGTGCCTCCCTGACAGATTCAGCCGTTATCTCCTCTCCTTCGAACTTTTGAGCTATCGCGCCGTTTTCCAGTACCAGTACCCTGTCCGAAGTGAGCGTTATGCTTTCCAGTATATGTGATGAAAATAAAAGCGTTCCGTATTCCTTATATCCCGCGATCAGTCCGTACAGATATTCCGTACTCTGAAAGTCAAGCCCGTTAACAGGCTCATCTAAAAGCAGCAGCTTCGGACGCAGCGCAAATGCCGTGATAAGGAACGCCTTTTTCCTGTTTCCGGTGGAGAGATCCTTAAGCAGGGTATTTTCAAATTCCTCAAAATGAAAGCCCCTTACCATATCAGCCACATCCTGCATTTTTACGCCGTACGCCCTGCTTACGTATTCCATATATTCTCGGAAGGTAAAATACTTAAACGAATCATCCTCGGCAAATACCGCATAACGGCTTTTCTTAAACGCATCATCCCTGAAGTTAAGCTCTGCATCTTCAAACTTCTTGTCAGCCGCCTCATAAGTCTTAAGAAGACCGGTAAGCACCTTCATGAAAGTGGTCTTTCCCGCGCCGTTTAAACCTATAAGGCCTACGACCTCATTCTTATTAAGACTTAACGAAAAATCCTTTAATACTTTCTTATCTTCCTTATACCAGGCGTTAAGCCCTTTTATGCTCAGAAGTTCTGCACTCATATCCTCTGCTCCCTCGATCATTTTTTCCCTTCATTACTCTGCTTTATCAGCCTGTAGCAGCTTAAGCCGTATACAGCGCCTAATGCCAGTGAGATTATCGCAACATCCGTCTTGCCCTGTGTAAGGCAGACAATCCCTGACGCCATCCATGCTATTGTTCCAAGCGCTCTTATTATCATATGTCTCATATCCGTTTCCTCCTTTTGACTTATGATCCGTATCCGGATCTGTGTTTTCCTCTGATGATGTGATGATACAATAAAAAAACCATCCGTGCCCGAATGTCCGCGAATGGTCATTTTTTGTCCGTAAACGGTATTTTAATGTCCTTAAGAGGCCGTAACTCCCGAAAAAGACAGGGTAACTACGGTAGTAAAGAGCTTTCCGTCAAAGCGGCTCTGAACGGTACCGTCATATCTCTGTGCTGCCGCTTCCGCGCTCTTTATGCCCCAGCCGTGCAGTCCGCCGTCGGTCTTTGAGCTCTTAAAATGCCCGTCCCCCGATCCCTGAGGCTCATATTCATAAGTATTCTCCACCTTTATCACCAGCATCTGACGTATCCTGCGTATTATAAGCCTTAGCTTTCTTTCGGAAGGATCCTTGCACTTTGACGACGCCTCTATGGCATTATCCAGAAGGTTTGCCAGCACGGCGCACAGATCGCTGCTCCTTAAATCGGTATTTCTCGGAAACTCCACCTCTGCCTCAAAGCTTATCCCCTTCTTTTGAGCTGCGTCCATCTTGCTCCCTATCAGGTAATCGACGGTATCGTCTCCGGTCCAGACGCCTGTGTTTAATCCGCTGTCGCCTCCTGTCAGCTCCTCAATATAATCCAGTGCCTCGGCGTTCTTATCTTTCATCAGGTAATTTTTTATTACCCCCAGATGATTCCTGAAATCATGGAAAAGCTTTGCATTTGTTTCGTAGGAGCGGCTTAAGGACTGATATTCGCGCTCGAGCATCTGCGCTTCCAGCGCTTTTGCCTGCGACAGTTTATGCTCCGCTTCATAAAGCTTACGCATCTGTAGTATCAGAGCCGAGATCAGCACAAACAGCGCATAGTAGATATAAGAATCCAGCTCATCCTTATCTATCAGTTCATTCTCCCTGAGCGTGGCGCTGTTTACGATCACTATGGATGTGATGGATATTGCAGCCATGATCCTGAGAAAAAGCTTTGAAGAGATGTCCTGTTTAAGATATGCCGCCAGCGATACAGCGCTTATGATAAGCGAAAGCGCCAGTAAAAGCAGGCCGCCCTGCATAGTCACCGGCTGCATAAACTCCTTTTTACCGTAAAGCATGATGATGGCAGTCCCTGCCATTTTATATATAAGGGCCGCAGACGCTTCGTATATCATAAAAAACAGAAGCGCCATTCTTTTATCCGCATTTTTAAATGCAATAACGATAAGCAGCATGCAGAGTACTCCTCCCCATACCAGACACGCCGTATCATTATTGCCTTTGTTTACCAGGAAGGTAAATGCGCTGACAGCCGCCGCTGCAGCTGCTGCCGCTATCAGTTCAGCTTTGACTGTCCTGCTCTTTGACAGCCAGCGGTCTGAGGCGATCAGACCTCCTGTGATATTGACAAATACCGCCAGCGTATAGATAACAATGACAGGGATCATATGTGCTCCCCCCAGTATGCATTGATCTTTAACTTGACATCCTGCAGATGCGACCTGCTCACCGGAAGGCGCTCACCGTTTTTCATAACAGCTTCGGAATCTTTTATCTGCATGACATGGATGATATTCACGATGCAGCCCCTGTCCGTAAAGATAAATTCCTCACTCCCAAGCTCGTCAAAGACCTGCTGCAGGCTCTTTCGCACCTTTGTGACATTTCCCTTTTCGTCGATCAGCTCTGCATTTTTGCCCTCTTTACGGATATAGAG
>CADAHD010000375.1 GCA_902787595.1 uncultured Lachnospiraceae bacterium | reverse complement strand
AGCATCCCTGCTTACTGCATTAACGATAATGTTGTGGGTGGGAGCCTTTACTGTTGCGGAAACTATGACAGCTACATATAACGGGCTGTTTGAGGAAGTGTCTTTGGAAGATGCCTGCTTTAACGTTTCGCGGGAGATCCCGGAGCAGGATGTTTCTATGCTTGAAAGTGAATACGGTGTGCTTCTGGAGAAACAGATGTATATAAATGAAACATTTGGTGAGACCAGGCTTCGTGTGTTTGCCGATATGGATAAACTGGATCGTACGCATATCAGTCGGGGAGATGCTTTATCCGCTGATACCGATGCACTTATCACCTATAACTATGCAAAAGCAAACGGGATAAATATAGGTGATGATATCGAGCTGGCAGGACAGACTTATAGAGTGTGTGGATATTGTTTAAAACCGGATTATGCCGCAATGTATGCGGAATTTTCGGATACTTTTCCTGACAGTGAGAACTTCGGGATAGCAGTGATAGGGAAGAATGCAATGCAGACATCCGGCGGATATTCTTCTTTTTATTCTGTGAAGTTTAATAAAAAAGACAGGGAAGAAGCATTCCGCAGATATATCTTCGAGACTTATGGGACTTTGCAGTATATTGCACGGTGTGACAATCCCAGGACGGGTACACTTCTTTTATCAGCCGATGATCTGAAAGCTGAATTTTCCGTATACAGTCCGGTGTTGATGCTTGTGGTTGTGGCGGTGACGGCAATGGTGCTCAGCCGCACAGTACGCAGGGACAGCCGCAGTATAGGTACACTTATGGCGCTGGGATACAGTAAGGCAGAATTGATACGGCATTATATTATGTATGCGCTGATACCGTCTGTTCTGGGTGTGATCCTTGGGGCGATAGGAAGTATCCCTTTTTCAAAGCTGTTTTGTACCTATATGTTCGTATTTGCTGAGCATATTGATTATACGCCGCATATTCCTGTGGGAATACTGATCATTGCCGTTGTGATACCGCCCGTGGTTTATTGCGGGACAGCAGTGCTGGTGATCAGCAGATGTATCAAAAGTGATGTAGTGGTGCTTCTTAAAGGCGGTGGAAAAGGAAGGATATCGCACGCATTAAGGAATAGCAATATGCGTTTTCTCTGGCTTTATAATATCCGCACGGTACTTGCAAACCGCGGAAGAAGCCTTACACTGCTGGTGGGTGTGGCAACTGCCACGATGGCGGTGATGATCAGCGGTCTTTACCAGCACGCCTATGATGATTTCCTGGATAATAAAGTGCCCAAGGCTATGCTTGGCGGGCAGTACGAATATGGTTTTACTGATTTTCAGAGTGAGAATCCATACGGTGGTTATGCCATATTAGATGTGAGTTTCGGGATAAAGGGAACGGAGGATCTGTTTAATCTGATAGGCATCGAGGAAAACTGTGATCTGATCGAAGCTGATACCCTGTCGGGAGAACCGATGGTATATGGAGGATATTACATGACATCGGCGGCAGCAAGGCTCTATGGTTTTAGTAAGGGGGATACGCTAACCTTTTATAACCTGCTGTCTATGGAAGAAAGCACGATCACTATCACGGATATCATTAAGAATGATGTACTTTCGCTGGTTATTACAAGCAAGGCAAATGCTGCAGCTATACTGCACCGTGATGAAGCTGAGTATGATGTGATAATCAGCAAAACGCCTCTGGACATCCCCCAGGATAAGCTTAATAAAAATGCATCACTTGAAGATTACCGCAGCAGCAGTGAAAATGCCTTCCGTACGGCGACAATAGTGCTTTATATAGTCAAAGTTATCGGTGCGCTGATATGCATACTGGTGGTGGTTATGCTTGCCGGTATGATCGTTGAGGAAAACAGAAGAAGTATCTCACTTCTGGAAGTGCTTGGATATGTACGCGGGGAGATACGCAGACTGATATTGTCATCAAATCATCTTATCGTTCCACTGGGATTCCTGATCGGAGTGCCGCTTGGCATAGCGCTTTCCGATATGATCGCCACGACTAATGCGAAAACCAGCGGAATGTTTATGACTATCGAGCTTACGCCGAAGATCTTTGTGACGGGTATGCTTTTTGTGGGCATATCATATATCCTGTCAATGCTTCTGGCAGGGATGAAGCTCAAAAAAGTGGATATGGTAGAGTGTCTTAAGGAAGACAGGGAGTGAGGCAGAGGATAACACATGATAACGAGTTTATCAACATTGTGGCCGATGAAGTTATTAAGATAGGCTGAATCAACCCGGAGTGATCCGGGCTTTTTTTTCTTTAATTGGCAGTTGACAGCAGAACTGAAAAGTGATAGTTTATATGCGTTAGCGAACGATGTTAGCATATAACGTTAGCCAACGAAAGGGGGCGATGTATTGCCGAGAGATAAAACGATCAGCCATATCAAGATCATGGAGGCCGCAAGAGCAGAGTTTCTTGAGATGGGATATGAAAAGGCTTCAATGCGCAGTATCGGAGACAGGTGCTATATGACAGCCGCGGGAATATACAGGCATTGCAAGGATAAAGAGGATCTGTTCGACCAGCTGGTGTCTCCGGCGGTGGAAAAGCTGAATGCCTGGGCAAAGGCGCATATGATGCGTTATGAGGAGCCGGTGAAGAAGGGCAGGAAGATCGTCTGGCAGGATTCTTTCATTGACATGATGAGAGA
>CADAHD010000374.1 GCA_902787595.1 uncultured Lachnospiraceae bacterium | reverse complement strand
GGGGAACAGCCTAAAAACAATAATGTTATCAAACTCAATACCAACGAAAATCCCTATCCGCCTTCACCGCTTGTGGCACAGGCCATTAAGGATTATGACGCGGATCTTCTGCGCAAATATCCGGATCCTGCATCCTCTGCTCTTGTTGACGAACTGGCAAAAGCCTACTCTCTTAAGGCAGAAAACATCTTTGCAGGCATTGGTTCCGACGATGTTCTCTCACTTGCTTTCCTTACTTTTTTCAATTCCGGCAAGCCGGTCATCTTCCCGGATATAACCTACAGCTTTTATGATGTATGGGCCGATCTTTACCGCATCCCTTATCAGACAAAAGCGCTGGATAAGGATTTCAATATCATCAAAGAAGATTATCTCTGCGATAACGGCGGAGTTGTGATAGCCAATCCCAACGCCCCCACCGGTGTGGAACTTCCTCTTGATATCATCGAAGAGATAGTGTCCTATAATAAAGACAGGGTTGTTATAGTCGATGAAGCCTATGTCGACTTTGGCGCGCACAGCGCACTGCCTCTTATAGATAAATACGATAATCTCCTGGTAGTCCAGACTTTTTCGAAATCCCGCGCTCTTGCCGGCATCCGCATAGGCATGGCTTTCGGCCAGAAGAAGATCATCGATTATCTTAAGGACGTTAAGTTCTCGTTCAACTCATACACCCTGAACCCGCTTACGATAGCTGTCGGCGCTGCCGCGCTTAAGGATGACGCCTATTTTAAAGACATCACCGCAAAGACCATCGCCACACGCGAGCGTATGAAGGAAGAATTAAAAAGGCTGGGATTTTCCTTTGCGGATTCAAAGACCAATTTCGTATTTGCAGCTCACGAAAAGCTCCCGGCTGAAGAGATATTTAAATATCTGAAAGAAAAAAACATCTATGTGCGTTATTGGAACAAACCGCGCATCAATAACCACCTGCGTATTTCCGTGGGTACCGATGAAGAGGCAAAAATACTGATCAATGCACTGGAGGAACTGCTCGGATGAAGGATTTTATCGTAAATACGTTTGGCGGCAATATCATAACGCAGTATCTTTCATGTTTTATCGTATCGATGGTACCGCTGATCGAATTGCGTGGGGCGATCCCCATCGCACAGGTCTTTAAGGTGATGAACCCCGAGTTTAATATGGTACTTGCATACTGCATCATTGCCATCGGCAATATGCTCCCGGTGCCCGTCATCTTTTTCTTCGCCAGAAAAGTTCTGGAATGGGGAAAGGATAAAAAAGTGATCGGAGGATTCTTTACCTTCTGTCTGGAGAAAGGGCACAAAGGCGGCCTGAAGCTGAAAGAGAAGGCGGGACGCAGCGTGTACCTTGCATTGCTTTTGTTTGTCGGCATTCCTGTGCCGGGGACCGGCGCGTGGACCGGGACACTGGCGGCGAGTCTTCTGGATATGGACTTTAAGAAAAGTGTGCTGGCGGTTGTGGGTGGTGTAGCCCTGGCCGGTGTGATCATGGGCGTCGGAAGTTATCTGGTGGCCAGCGGGATCATGGCCGCAGCAGGTTAAGAAAAATAAGAACTTATAAAGATAAAGGCATTAGCCGTCATATGAAAAGCAAGGGGCGCGATGAGCGCCTCTTCTTTATATACAAGATGTCCCATAACAAGTCCCATTAAAAACGCATAGATGCCCTGAAGCACATTACCATGATAAAAGCCAAAGAATACGGCCGTGAGCACTATAGTGATCTCTCTTGAAAACACGCGGCCTATACGTTCTTTGAGCAGCCAGCGGAATACCAGCTCCTCAAGCAGCGGGGATATCAATACATAAAGGACTATGCCCTCCCAGAGAGGCGTTGCGCGGTCATAGGTGGCCGCGTCAAAAAATTTCTTAACTTCTGCCTCGCCCATTATATGCGGCACTATCAGCTGCGCCGCCCGGGTAAGAAGCATATTCAGCACCGCAGAAAGAGCCGCTCCCATCACTATGATATACAGCGTCTTTTTTAATACATCCTTCTTTTTCCACAAAGGCAGAAAATGCATATATTCGCGCTTTCTGTATATAAGCCATAAGATGAGCGCGGTTCCTCCCTGTACCAGTATGCTGATCAGCACGCTTAAAGGTCTTGAATCCGCCCCGGAAAACAGCTTCGCCAGCGGCTTGGTAAGCCACATTACCACTCTCCACATCAGCTGAAGCACCACAAAATAGACCACGAAAGGCGACAGCATATACAGCGCCCTGAAGAAAGGCTGATCGGGAACCACTGCCGCTTTTATCTTCTCATCCTTTTCAATGCGCTTTAAACGCTTATCCCTTATATCTTTATCTTCGCCCCCCAGCAGCAGTTCTTTAAGCTCATCCACGGAAGCCGCTATGGCATCCGCTCCGGCTGCAGAAAGCTCTCCCGGCTCCTGATATCCGTAGCTCACTCCTATGGCATCCACGTCCTGAGCCCTGGCGCCTTCTATATCAAACTTGCGGTCTCCGACCATTGCGGTTCGTGCTTTCTTCTCCGCAATATCGCCGCTTCCCTTTGCATACAGCTGCTTTAACGCCTCTTCGACTATCTCTTCTTTTTTGCTGCGTGACCCGTCAAGCTCACTGCCGATCACCACGTCAAAATATCTGTTTATCTTAAAATACTTAAGTATCTTTTCAACAAAGACCGTCGGCTTGGA
>CADAHD010000373.1 GCA_902787595.1 uncultured Lachnospiraceae bacterium | reverse complement strand
CGGCACCGGTTCTGATCTTTGCCTCTGTAAGAATGTTAGTATTAAAAGGACGTAACAGAAATTGATCGATCCGGCTGTAGAAAAAGATCTGCCTTTAACCGAGGCTGTATTCTATATCCTGCTGGCAGTGAGGCAGCCCAATCACGGATATGGCATCATAGGCGAGGTGGAGGAGCTTACAGCGCACCGGGTAGTACTGGGCGCGGGAACGCTCTACGGCGCGCTGCAGACTCTGGAGAAAAAAGGTTGGATCACTGTGGTGAGTGCAGATGCAGGTTCACGAAAGAAAAAGGAATACGTGATCACCGATATCGGACGTGAAGTATTTGTCGCAGAATGTGAAAGACTGGCGGAACTGCTTAAGAATTCGCAACTGTTTACAGCTGCTGCGATCACGGGTAAAACGGAGGGAACAGAATGATACGCTTTCGTTTGATGCTGGATAAGGATAAAGAGACACAGTGGCTGGATCAGATGGCGGACGATGGTTATGCGCTTAAGAGCTTCTTCGCAGGCATATACAGCTTTGAGCCCTGTGAAAAGGGTGAGTGGCAGTACCAGATCGATATAGGCAAGGGTTTCTTTTCGGTGAACCGTGAATATGCGCAGTTTATGGAGGAGATGGGCGTGGAGATAGTTCAGGCCTGGGGGCCCTGGGTGATACTGCGCAGACACCGCGCGGAAGGTGAGTTTCAGCTTTATTCGGATGTTGACAGCCGCATAGAACATTACAAAAAGATACTTCTGATGTTTAAGCTGGTCACTGTTATAGAGTTCTTATGTCTGCTTTTGGAAGTATACGGCGCGACGCGGGATGCGCTGGTATTTATTATCGCTGCCGTATTATGCTGCTTCATGAATATGACGGTGAGGACAAAGAGAGTGCTTAATAAGCTGTATGAACAGAAAGGCGAGAAGCCGTCCGGCAGTATGGGACGCAGGGTATCGCCCCTTGTCCCGGCAGGATTTCTGATAAATGCGGTGAATCTGCTGTTGCAGGAGAGGATACCGATAGTTTTAAGATGGGTGATGCTGATCATAGCACTGCTACTTATAGGAGGCGGCGTGATCAACACCGCAGCAAGCAAAGAGTGACCCTGCGGTGTCATCCTGAGCGGAGCGAAGGATCTTTTCGGACAGAAAATACAAGCATAAACATAAAAAAGAGGGAGGATTATAAAAAGATGGGTTTGGAAGTAAAGGATCTGTCAAAGAAGTATGGTGAAAAAACAGTAGTGGATCACATCAGCTTTTCCATGGAGAAGCCCGGTGTCTACGCGCTTCTGGGAACCAACGGCGCAGGAAAGACTACCAGCATACGAATGATACTGGATATGCTGGATAAGGACACCGGCGAGGTGCTCTGGAACGGCAAGCCTTTAAGCTTTGATACCTGCAATATAGGTTATCTGGCAGAGGAGAGGGGACTTTATCAGAAGTATTCACTCATGGATCAGATAATGTATTTCGGACGTCTCCGCGGCGTTAAGGATGATGTGCTCAAAACAAAGATAAAATACTGGTCCGGACGTCTTAAGCTGGATGAGTATCTGTATCCCGCAGAGACAAAGGATGCAAGAGGACGCGTAAAGAAGGTTAAGCCCAAGAGCCCCGACCAGCTTTCAAAAGGTAACCAGCAGAAGATACAGTTCCTTATAGCGATGCTTTCCGATCCGGAGCTTCTGGTCCTGGATGAGCCGTTCTCGGGTCTGGATCCCGTTAATACCGATATACTCAAGGATGTGGTGCGCGAGCAGATAGCAGCCGGCAAGTATATCATCATGAGCAGTCACCAGATGGCGGCAGTAGAGGAGTTCTGTACCGACATAACCATAATGTGCCGTTCAAAGGCTCTGGTACAGGGTAATCTTAATGAGATCAAGAAGGGCTACGGCCGTGTTAACCTGGCTCTTAAATGTGAGCAGGACGTCAGCAGCTACATCAATGATCTGGGTATACAGATACTGTCGGAGAAGGAAAACGAGTACGAGCTCAGGGTTACCGGAGACCAGCAGGCAAATGCGCTGTTGTGGAACCTTGTGAATGCAACGATACCGATCATTAAGTTTGATCTCTCGGAACTTTCCCTTCATGAGATATTCGTAAAAGAGGTGGGTGCAAATGAAGAAGAGCAGCAATAATATATACAGCTGCACGGGGCTTTCGAAGGTCTTTTCATTTACCTTATCCCAGACCTTTAAGAACCGTGCATACAGGGTGAGCTATATCATGTTCATCGTCCTGATGATGGTCATGGGCCCCATAAACCAGCTGGGAATGAGCGCCGGAATGGGTGCGGCGCAGAGTACCGATGCCATCAATGACGAGATGGATCTTAAGCAGATCTATTTTGTAAATGATACTTATCTTGATTTTTCGGCGGAAAAAGCAGAATTAGACGGTACGGGTTTTGCAGCAGCGAAGCTTACGGATGCTGAGGCAGTTCCCGATAAGCTTGCAGCGGATGAGATAGCGGTGCTGCTTGACCGCCAGATGATAGATGAGGTTGATACGTATGTGCTGAATATCATAGCAGCCGATGATTCTGATATCACTCCTATCGAGCTGGATGCGCTGGGCGGCCATCTTATGGAGCGGCTTGAACAGGCCAGGCGCGACGCAGCCGATCTGGGAGCTGAAGAGATGAAGATCCTTCAGATGGTGCTGGAAAGCGGAAGCGCATTGACTTATGAGGATTATGAGGCCGAGATAAATTCGGCTTACACATCCAGGCAGGTTTCATCATACAATTCTCTTTATTCGATCGTGCTGATGATACTGGTAGCCCTGACAGGTTCTTATGTGGTATCTTCCGTGATGGAGGAGAAGATGTCAAAGCTGGTGGAGAACCTGCTGGTAAGCGTGAGGCCTTTGGCACTGATACTTGGTAAGATACTGGCGATGATGTTCTATGTATTCTCCATGATAGTCCTGGGTATGGGAGGATCATTTGTGACAAATAAGATCGCGGCAGCAGTATTAGGTACCCCTGCGGTACAGGGCGTGGCGGATATGATGAACTTCTCAAGACTCTTTACCTTTGCAGGATTCAAGGGGCTGCTGCTCCTGCCTTGTATGCTGCTTACCTATTTCATGTATTCGATGCTGGCCGGTCTTATGGGAAGCGCCTGCACCAGGATGGAAGATGCGCAGTCTGCGATAGGAACGGTCACTATGGTCAATATGGTCGGATACATGATAGGCATGGTACTGCCTAATGTTGAGAATTCAACAGCATTACTGGTTGCGTCGATAATACCTTTTGTTTCATCCTATGTCGCGCCGGTATCATTCATCTGCGGACGTATACCTCTGTGGGCGTTTCTTCTGGGGATAATCTTACAGGTAGCGCTGTGCGTGATCCTCTTCAGGATCTGC
The DNA here is from genome assembly GCA_902787595.1 of uncultured Lachnospiraceae bacterium. The sequence continues at coordinate 96 of CADAHD010000373.1, read as the reverse complement.
GCAAAGACCTACAGGAAGCTTATAGTTAATGACAGTAAGCGGCTTAAGCTCTTTGAGATAATAAAGCTTTCGCTGGCGAAGGAGGCGTAAATGTTT
>CADAHD010000372.1 GCA_902787595.1 uncultured Lachnospiraceae bacterium | reverse complement strand
TTGCTCTTTACATCTTCGGTGTAGCTGATATCAAGGCATTTGCTCTTCCTCTTATGGTTGGCGTAATCTGTGGTACATACTCATCAATCTTTATCGCATCACCTATGTGGTATGACCTCAAGACAAGCTTTAAGAACTTTATTGGAAGCAAAAAAGCTGAATAAGGTATAAAAATAGGACACCGTTCATGTTTATAATAATATGAACGGTGTTTTTTTACCCTTTTGAGCATTTTATGCAAGGGTATAGACATCTTTTAGTATGGATTTGGGGAGTGCTTGTATGTCAAAATGGATGGTGAAGATGAAGAAGGCTGACTTTGATGCGATAGCTGATAAGGCGATAGAGAGAAAGATAGGAGCCAGAGGCCTCCGCTCCATATTGGAGAGCACGATGATGGATGTCATGTATGAGATACCTTCCGACGATACCATCGGAAAGGTAACGATCACAAAGGCATCGGTTGAGGAAGGCGCAAAGCCGGAGATCACTCATCGCGATAAGAGTCCGGAAAAAAAGGAGAAGGAGAGTAAGCTGGATAAGCTTCTGGACAGGCGAAAACACGCCTGATCGTATATGAGAAAAAAGAAAGATAATATTAAATCAAATAATGCTGCAAATGCCATGCCGGTGGTGGTCATAAAGGATATGACGCTTTTTCCCGGCATGACGCTGCAGTTCGATATTGATAAAAAGGCGGCGATCAAGGCAGTTGAGGCCGCCCTTATTTCAGATCAGAAATTATTCCTGATAAGAGATATCGCTGAGGAAAACGACAAAGAAGAAAAGCTGGCCGGCACAGGCACGGTGGCCAATGTTCAGCAGGTATTAAAGATAGGCAGCGGCGTTATGCGCATACAGCTGGTTGGTGAGCGCCGTGGTACTATCAGAAATCTTGACCGCGATTCTGCGGCATATATCACAGCAGATATTGATCCGGTAAATGAGACCGGCTTTGATAAGCCGGAGCGCAGGGAGGCTGTCCGCAGGGAGCTGATAGCCGCCATATCCGATTATGCTTCCGAACTGGGCGGCGTAGATCCCAGATTTCTTATTGCCCTGGGGCGCATGAAAGATGTAGGCGCGCTGGCAGACAAGATCAGCGCCAATATGCCGCTTGAGGATGAGGACAGACAGCGCATACTTGATACCGTCAACATAGATGAAAGAGGCGCGGAGCTTCTTAAGGCGATCGCAAAAGAAATGCTGATCGTTAAACAGCGCAAGGAGATCAGCGAAGAGATCAGCCGCCAGGTTGACTCGCATCAGCGTGAATATATCTTAAGAGAGCAGATGGCTTTTATCCAAAATGAACTGGATGAAGACGGCGATGAAGCTTCCGAGACCGAGCAGTACAAGAAAGCTGTAGAGGAGCTTAAAGCTCCGCAGGAAGTGAAGGACAAGCTGACCAAAGAGATAAGGCATATGGAGCTGGGGGGCTTTTCCAATCCGGAGAATGCCACGATCAGATCCTATATAGAGACTCTTCTGGAGCTGCCCTGGGATAAGACGACAGAGGGCTTTGAGAAGCCTGTAGATATTAATAAAGCCAGGATGATACTGGAGAGAGACCATTACGGACTTAAGGAAGTTAAGGAGCGAGTGCTTGAATATCTGGCAGTACGCAGTCTGACAAAGAAGGGCGAGAGCCCTATCCTGTGCCTGGTGGGGCCTCCGGGAACCGGAAAGACATCCGTGGCCCGTTCCATAGCGGAAGCTACGGCGCGGCCTTATGTACGCATATGTCTGGGAGGCGTGAGGGATGAAGCTGAGATACGCGGCCACAGAAAAACATATGTGGGCGCGATGCCCGGCCGTATAACTGCCGGCTTAAAGCAGGCAGGTGTAAAGGATCCTCTCATGCTGCTTGATGAGATAGACAAGATGAGCGCGGATTATCACGGAGATACGGCTTCGGCTATGCTGGAAGTGCTCGATTCGGAGCAGAACAGGAATTTCCGCGACCATTATGTGGAACTGCCGATGGACCTTTCACAGGTGCTCTTTATAGCTACCGCGAACGACGAATCCACTATTCCCAGACCGCTTCTGGACCGCATGGAGATCATAGAGATCGCGGGCTATACGGCTAATGAGAAGTTCCATATTGCAAAGGAGCATCTTATCAAAAAGGTGTTTGAGCGCAACGGCATTGATGCTTCGGCTCTTAAGGTGAGCGACAGCGCCATCAGAAAGATAATCGAATGCTATTGCCGCGAGGCAGGTGTCAGAGAGCTTGAACGTGAGCTGGATAAGCTCTGCCGCAAGGCAGCTGTAAAGACTCTGGAAAAACGCGGCAAGAGGGGACCTAAGAAAGATAACGGACCGCTTAAGGTAAACGATCAGAATCTGGAGGAGTATCTTGGAAAGATACGTTTCCCTAAAGAGACGCTGAACGGAAAGAACGAAGTGGGCATAGTACGCGGTCTGGCATGGACCAGTGTTGGCGGTGATACGCTTCAGATAGAAGTGAACATCATGCCCGGAAAAGGCGAACTGTCACTGACCGGACAGCTCGGAGATGTAATGAAGGAATCTGCCCTGGCAGGTCTGTCTTATGTAAGATCCGTAGCGCCGGATTACGATGTGCCGGAAAATTATTTCCAGGAGCATGACATACATATACACATACCCGAGGGAGCAGTTCCCAAGGACGGC
>CADAHD010000371.1 GCA_902787595.1 uncultured Lachnospiraceae bacterium | reverse complement strand
CGCGTCATTCTGAGCGAAGCGAAGAATCTTATCTTCACCGACTAACTATTCTATACCGCTGCGAAACCTTTTTCAAGGTCTGCGATGATATCATCGATATGTTCTGTTCCGATGGAAAGACGGATAGTATTTCTTCCGATGCCCTGATCTGCCAGCTCCTCATCATTAAGCTGAGAGTGAGTGGTTGAAGCGGGATGTATAACAAGGCTCTTAACATCGGCAACATTTGCCAGGCGGATGGTATTTCTTCCGATACCCTGATCTGCCAGTTCCTCATCATTAAGCTGGGAATGGGTGGTTGATGCAGGATGGATAACCAGGCTCTTAACATCTGCCACATTTGCCAGCAGTGAGAAGATGCTTAAGTTATCGATGAACTTCCATGCTTCTTCCTGGCCGCCCTTGATATTGAAGGTAAAGATCGAAGCTCCTCCGTTGGGGAAATACTTCTGATACAGCGCATGATCGGGATGATCGGGCAGTGAAGGATGATTTACCTTTTCTACCTTGGGATGCTGGCTCAAGAATTCAACTACCTTCTTTGTATTCTCTGCGTGACGCTCAAGCCTTAAGGACAAGGTCTCAACGCCCTGAAGAAGAAGGAATGCATTGAAAGGTGAAATGGTAGCGCCGGTATCACGCAGGAGGATCGCTCTTATAAAGGTAACGAATGCTGCGGGACCTACTGCATCATAGAAGGATACGCCATGATAGCTGGGGTTGGGAGCTGCAATATTGGGATACTTGCCGCTTGCCTTCCAGTCAAACTTGCCGGACTCAACGATAATGCCGCCAAGAGTGGTTCCGTGACCGCCGATAAACTTGGTTGCGGAATGTACCACTATATCAGCGCCGTGCTCAAAAGGTCTGAACAGATAAGGGGTACCGAAGGTATTATCAACTACCAGGGGCAGTCCGTGCTTATGAGCTATTTCTGCGATAGCATCGATATCGGGAATATCGCTGTTGGGATTTCCGAGAGTCTCCAGATAGATCGCTCTGGTATTTTCCTGTATAGCGCCTTCAACCTCTGAAAGATCATGAGCATCTACGAATGTAGTATTGATGCCGTACTGGGGAAGGGTGTGAGCCAGCAGGTTGTAGCTGCCGCCGTAGATGGTCTTCTGAGCTACGATGTGGCCGCCGTTTGCTGCCAGCGCCTGAATGGTATAGGTGATAGCTGCTGCTCCGGAAGCAAGTGCCAGCGCTGCGCTTCCGCCTTCAAGAGCTGCCAGCCTCTTTTCAAGGACATCCTGGGTTGAATTGGTAAGACGTCCGTAGATGTTACCTGCATCTGCCAGACCAAAGCGGTCTGCTGCATGCTTGCTGTTATGGAATACATATGAAGTTGTCTGATAAATGGGCACTGCCCTTGAATCTGTTGCGGGATCAGCCTGCTCCTGACCTACATGTAACTGTAATGTTTCAAATCTATACTCGCTCATTTTTTTATCTCCTTTTTTGTTTTTTATATTATTGGGGGGTAATTTATTTTGTTTTTGGTATAAAAAAACCGGGGCTTCTTCTTTGGCTCCCGGACTACTGGTCTTTCACATCGTGATCTGTCAGAGCGGACGAAGATACGTTCATACGCTCCGGCCATTGTACCAGCCCGGGAGTGACGCATTCGGCAACAACACATTATGCTGTTTATCTTCTTATACTCTGTTCTAAACATCTTTTTCTCCTTTGATCGATCCGCATTCCTCAGCGGATGGTTGTATATTAACACGATTAACCCACTATGTCAATAGGTTTTTAATATTTTTTTGTTAATTTGTGTTAATCCTTGCGATTAAAGGATTTGTACTTGATTTACCTATTTGTCACTAGTATAATTGGATTGATATTTAAGAGGCCATTCTTACGAAAGGAGGGAAGATAAATGATCTCAACAAAAGGCCGTTACGCAATACGCGTTATGCTGGATATAGCCCAGAATGATGATGGCAGCTACATTCCCTTAAAAGATATAGCAGAGCGACAGGATCTTTCAAAGAAATATCTGGAGATAATCGCAAAGGAACTGGTGGCCGGCGGGCTTCTGATCGGCGCCAGCGGAAAAGGCGGCGGCTACAGATTAAGCCGTGATCCCGACAAATATACCATAGGCGAGATACTGGAACTGATGGAGGGCACCCTTTCTCCGGTAGTATGCCTTGCAGACAAAAAATACAAGTGTAACAGAAGGAAAAAATGCAATACTCTTCCCATGTGGCAGGAATTTGACAAACTGGTGCATGATTTCTTTAATAACAAAAAACTCAGTGACCTGTTATAATAACTGATCGTAATACTTATAAAAAGATCCCGCGTCCGGAAACGCGGGATCTTTTTCATTCTTTCCTCATGAAATATCCGTACCATGCTACCGGAGTACCGCCGTCAAAAACATATGAAAACCTTATCTCGATCATATTGTGGTTATAACATATCACGTTAATGGTCTGCTCCGCGGGATCATCCGGAACTGCGAAATAACATCCGTCTATATAGAATTCTTCACCCGGCTGCCATACTGCAAGTATATCATCCTCTTCTCCGTTATACTCAAATCTTAACGTAACATTTTCACCGTCAAATATAAGTCTGTAACTTTCTCCGTAATCTCCGGGGTTTATTTCTTCTCCTTCAGCCACAATCTTGTCACAATACCATTCACCTTCAAGATCCTCCAGCGTATATTTACCTTCGCTCCAAGATGTAGAATATAGATCCTCCAGTACTGTAAACTTTCCATCTTCATTCAGATCATAAACATAATAAGAGATGGCATACAGGTTATATGCCAGAGTAGAACTGTAATTTGCATATTTATTCCTTCCGGCTTCGGCTTTTATTATGAATACCTTATCTCCGGCTTTATATCCTGTCTGAAAGAAATTATACATAGCAAAAGCATAATCCTCTTCCGGCCACAAAATACAGTTTTCACATACTGTATCATAGTTTTCGCTGTCAGTATAATAGACCAGATCCCCCTGCCAGCGCTCCGACAGCCCTACTTCTTCCGGCGCATGTATGCCTGTTTGAATATTACCGAATTCGTCAATATAAAGATGTCTCTCATATATATCCTCTATCGTTTCATCGCATACCAGACTGTTTTCTTCGATACATCCACAGAAACACTTACTGGCTTGAAGAGAATAGGTCCCTCCGTCATAATAACCATATAAAACAACGAAGTCTTCCCCATCGGATATAAAATCATACTCTTCAGGTGAAAGTTCATAGAATTCCCCCTGATATGAACTAATATCCCCGATATAAATATTTTCACCGTCTGCGGTAGCCGCCACACAGCTGCAGCTGCCATTATTATATACGGTGCCCACCATGCTGTTTCCGACAAAGCCGGAGAATGTTGCATACAGATCCTCATCACCGGCCAACCTGCACAGCTCCTGATCATCCTTCATCATAACTATCGGCTGATAGGTAAGATCAAATCCCGATTCCAGCTCAAGAGCGATATAAGAGCCGTCATCAGATACACCTATGGGATTACCGTTGTAATAATCCGTCTCCACAGTCCCGTCAGGCTTAAGCAGATCCGCTGTATGAACACCGCCTGCAATAAGCATACCGTACTCTGTGGCATACATTTTTCCGCGGCCGTTTACCTTTCCAAGAACACCTACTTTTCCCGTATCCAGATCATAATAGCGGATCTCGGATTCGTACAGATCATTATCTTCTACCAGGAAATCTGTCCCCAGCCTGGTCCTGTCTACAGCACGGGTATCATATACGCGGAAATAAACCCTGTTTCCCACTCTTACCAGGTAACTGCCGTTATTCTCTACTTCTCCGTTAGCAAAATACTCCGCCCATTCCCCGTCTTCTTTTACATAAGGCGGATCCACATTCGGTTCGTCTATAGGAGTAGGCGTGGGATCAGCAACAGTTACAGTCGGATCTTCCCTGTCAGTATCCTCAATGCTTCCTCTGCTCTTATTTCCGTTTCCTTCACAGGCGCAGAGCAGTGCAGCTGATAATAAGACGATCCCGGCCCTATACATATTCTTTTTCATAACTCTGTTCCTCCCCACCGGATTAACTCCTGCTTTAAAAAACCGGCGGCAATAATGCCGCCGGTCAATAGATATCCATGCTTATCAGTTCTGTCCATAATAAGCGTTTGCTCCGTGTTTACGATAGTAATGCTTATCCTGAAGTTCCTGGGGTGCAGGCTGTACATCGTGCTTGATCAC
>CADAHD010000370.1 GCA_902787595.1 uncultured Lachnospiraceae bacterium | reverse complement strand
CGAACGCATTATGGTGCAGTAGTTATAAAAGGCTTGCTCCATCTGATCAAACTGTTGCCTGTTCGATATCCCGTTAGTATAGTATTCCTGGTTAAATTGTGACATCCGTGCAGATACCTCCTGTAATAATAAAACAACGTTCCAATTATAACATCCAGGCGGAGCACAGTCCATATATAATCCATTACCTTTCTCCCCATGCTCTATATTTTTCATCTTCAGCCACAGGAAGAGTTAAAAAAACATGTGCGCAGTGACCGGGCAGACATCTTCTATTCGCTGCCTTTTTAACATTTCTCTGCCACAAGGATGCAATTGGAATCGGGATAAATATCCGGGTCAAGATCCACCAGCGGCCTAAGATGTGCGGGATATCCCGGTTCAAGGAAGGCATCTGCCCTTATGAGCTTTGCCCCCAGGCTCTCTAAGAATCCCCTGTATTCCTTTATGGTGAAGTAGCCAAACTGTTCGTTTACTTCATGGCTGTAGGATTCACTGCCCCAGGTATAGGTATAAAGGAACTCCCGTATATAATCGGCACAGGCGCTGACAGTCATGTTTTCTTCATCAATACTGATATGCTTATCTTCAATATCTTTCAGGCCTTCAAAATCCTGCATAAAATTCTTAAAGAATTCCAGTCCGGAGTGTTCCTTAAATCTGACTTTAATGATATCGCCGGCCTTTTCTTCACAAACCCTTATCCCGTCGCGTATGATGATACGCCCGCCCGGTCTTAAAGAGTCGTATGCATTCTTAATGGCCTGTTTGACCACTTCGATATTAAACCGTCCTTCCGCAGTCTCGGTATAAGAAAAGATCTCGTGTATGATGGAAGAAAAGATCACGGTATCCACCGTCTCCTCTTTCCCGTCCACGATAAACGGCCCGTCCGTAAAATTGTGACGCACCACATTCCAGCAGTGGCCTTCGGAATGCTTCTTCCTGTTGAGTATATCGATGACATTCTCCGATATATCAGTACCTGTTATCATCTTATCCGGGTAACGCTCTTCCAGCAGATCCAGCAGCACTCCTCCGCCGCTGCCCACATCAACCACCTTTTCTCCCCTCACATAATCGATGATGGTGTTCTTTGTGGAGCTCTCCGAATCGTTCATCGTAGCCAGATATTTGTCTTCATTATTCAAGCGGTCAAATTCATCACGCCTGAAACCGAACATATCATAGAGCACGGTTATGCTCTTTTCAAAGCTCAGCAAGCCGCATCTTTCGGCTTCCACGCAGAAATCTATAAGCTTTTCACATACCTTTGAAAACTCAAGATCTACCAGCAGTGCATTCCCTTCCCTTTTCATCGAAAACGAAACATTCTGCGTACTGCTGTCCCTTAAATGCTTTTCTATGATCCTCTTTTTATAGACATTGATATGCTTCCTGCCTTCGTAATCATAATACAGACTGTCAGAAAGGGGTTTAAAGGAGATATAGCATACATCCCTATATTCCGCTGTGTCCGGGATATAGGACAGTATCGTAAATATCTGCTCCGCATCAAAATCGGAAAGTGCCGCTTCAAAATACCATAGTTCGTAATGAGGAAACAGCTTCGATTCAAAGAGTGATACCAGTTTACCGGGGATGTTATCGAGTCCCGGCAGGAGCCTGTGTATACGTTCGCGTGCCGGAAATTCTGCAGCTTCTCCATCAAGCACCTTTTTTATCATATCCAGAGCTGCATTTCCTACCCTTTCCCAGAGAGCATCCGATACACCCCTGATGATGCATTCGTTCAAAAGGCAGAGCATGGAGAACAGTCTGTTTTTTTCTATCGGGAGCTCTTTTAACGGAGCATTCTGTGATACGGGCACCTCCCCGCGGAGACACTGGCCTATCATGCCATGAGTCTGTATCAGCGTGTGGATAAGCTCCCTGTCCGGGTCATCTTCCGGGGCCTCTTCGTAATATATCTCTGCCGATGCGATATTGTGTATATCCAGCGGATATCCTTTTTTTCTCCAGATATCCCTGTCTTTTACACTGCCGCCCTTGGCCACCTCAGACCACGAAAGGACCTTACGGATCACCTCAAATTCTCTTTCCGAAAGACCGGCATATCCGCTTTTTTCATTATCTTCCAGGATCTTAAGTGTGCGAAGGACATAATCCAGCGACTCATGACCTGTTATGCCCTCCACCGTATCCACACGTTCGATGTTTACCGCATCATTTTCCGTGTAGTAAAGATACTGATACCATTGCTCATTTATAAGATCTGTCATAGAATGTCTCCCCCCGTATGTATGGCTGATGTTCAATGATATTCCCTGAATAGTCTTTTTGCGAAATCAACCGGATCCATCAGGTTATCTGTTCTTTCGGAAAAATCGGAAAACAGGCACTTCATGTCTGTTTAGAGTACCCGCGATCATTTGGCATTTTAAGTGCGCGCATCTTCTGCTTTTGATAATCTACGAACAGATATATTCCGATGATCAATGGAAATATCGCGAAATAAAGCGCCGTGTTGTAACTTTTATCAATACGTATATAAACGCCGGTAAGCCAGTCCTTCTTCGAGCGTAAGACCCGCTACGATCTCTTCGGGACTCATAGATGCGTATCCGATACATTTGTATTCTTGATCCGTGATCGAATACGTTGCATTCCTGTCCACACCCGGATAATCACTATCCGCCTCACAT
>CADAHD010000369.1 GCA_902787595.1 uncultured Lachnospiraceae bacterium | reverse complement strand
GAACAGCTTGGCGCCGATGCGCAGCTCACGAAACCAGAGATAGGCAATCTGGTAAGGACTATAGATAAAGTCCTTGGAATAGCGTAGCTTTCCGTACTTAAGCATATACAATAAATATCAAGCAAAAGGATCGGGAGATGTGACCGGTCCTTTTTTATATCCGGCGTATCGTAAATGGTACTAATGGGTGATATACAAAATAAATCACGCATGTTATACTGAAAAAGATTATGAACAGGTATGGTTATTCCAGATCATATCACATCAAAAAAAGGAGGGAGATAAAAATGAAAGCACTAAAGAAATTAAAACGCCTGGCAGCCGGTCTGATGACCATGTTTTTGCTGGCAGGAGAATTCTACGGCACCGGCATTGCAGCTATAGCGGCAGATGACGCAGAAGACGAAAATGCGATCGTTGCAGAGGAAGAAGTATCTGCAGACGATGAAGCGACAGAGGAAGGATTATCTGCTGGCGAAGAAGCGGCAGAGTCAGAGACATCCGATGCTGATACCTCTGTGGGCGAAGGGGATGAGGAAGTTCCCGAGTCGGGAGGTGATGGGGGCCCGGGCTTTAAACCCGTATATACACCGTACGTCAAGGTTAATAATACCGATCTGACAAAAAATGAAGGAAAGTACTATGGGACAAATGGTATTAAATATGATACGAAAGACGCCGTACCCGACGGTGTAGGCTATCTGATGTATCAAAATAGCGTATTGACCATGAAGGATTATACGATCAAAGGAGATAAACCACTGCTCGGAGACTTTTTCCTTTCTGGTTCTGTGCCGAAGATTAATATACTAACAAATATAACCGAAACATTTACTTTACGTGTTATTGGTGATTGCGCGATAGAACCGCATGGTGTATCAGGCGAGGATTGTTATGCTATTCAGTGTCCCGGTGATCTGGTCATAGAGAATACGATTAGTTCAACCGGCGGTATCGGAGGATTTGGCACTCCAAAGGGCGTTCCCGGAACACTGACCATATCATCTGCCCCGGTCAGCGGTGCGAAATGGACCGGCAGCATCAGCTGTAACGGTAATCTCTACATACAGAATCAGCGCGCATACAGCTTTTCGTTAAATAGCTATGATGGACTGACGCTTGATTGTGACATGAGCTCTTCGTCTACATCATCTGAAAACTATAAAGGTGAAGTGTATGCCGGAGGGAGCATAAGCATTAACGGTGCTCGTCTTTCGATAAAAACAGGAAATAATAACATTCTCAATGCCGGTATTTGCACACTCAACGGCAATGTAGATATATGGGGCGGAAATTATGATTTTAAAAGCGGTATACCCGGAGGCACAAACGCTGTTACCGGCGGCATTATTGCTGATGGGGATGTAAATATTTGTAATTATGCCGCTTTGACATTGGATTCCAAGACAGGCGGAAAGAGTCAGCTTGAATATGGCATTTACAGCGTTGATGGGCAGATCAGGATCAATAATTCAAAGGTCAGCGCCGAAGTATACAATAAGGACATAAATGCTGCTATATGTTCCAAAGGCGCTGCGCCGTCGATAATCCTGGAAAATTCATATATCAACAGTCCTGTGGGCGGCAAGATAGGTGATAACGCCATAGTAGATGTATATGGAAAAAATGCCAGCACAGTTGAGATTTTAAGAGGCGAGCCGTACGGGCTCTGGATAGGCGAAACACAGGTCACTTCCGAAAACAAGGATAATCTGAAGGGGTTATTCCTCGGCAGCGATGCGGATAAGAGCGCAAGCTATGACCCGCTTACCCAAACACTTAGCCTGAGCAAGGTCAGTGGTATAGATACTTCTAAGGAGATCAATCCTTATACCTATGAAGCGGCATTATTGTATACTACGAAGCCTCTTAAGATCGTAGGCGACGGAAAGATCTTTGCTACGGGCGATAACCAGTATGGCATATACGCGGATATTGACGGGGAAGGAGAGCTTTTGATCGATGGGCAGTTTGAGATAAAAGCTTATAACGAGGCTGTCTATGCAAGCTGCCCTATTAAGATTGACGGTCCTGCTACGACGCTTAAAGTGACGTCAAACGAAAGCAATGCAATAACGGCTAAAGGCGGATTTACACTTGAGGATGGCACAGTTACCGCAGAGGGTAAATTTGCCGGCATAAGGAGTGAAAATGCGCCTATCACGATAATACAGGGAACGATAAATGCAAAAGGCGGCATACATGCGCTGTATGCATATAAGAGTACCATAGATTTCGATGAGAATGTGGAGATAGTATCTCCCTCCGGCGCTGAAGTAGGCACTATTGAACTGGAAAGCGGAAACGCATCCGTGATCCTTAACGGTGAAGAAGAGGTAAAAGAAGCAGTTATAGGATCGACAGCTCTTCCTCTTACTGTTCAACAGCATGACGGCGTTTATCTGAGCGAACTCGGTAATCCGGGTTATCTTCCGCCGACGATGGGCACGACCCGCAAAATAACCTACAAGGGTACGTTGGCAGACGGCACAGCATACGGACCCAGCGAAGAAAAGCCGGTTTATCCCGGAAATTACAGGGTTATAGTTGCACTCTTTAAAGATACGGACAGATGGCGCGGAAGCGCAGATTTTGTGATCAAACCTTTCGAGGTGACGGTCAATGCTTCTGCTGAAGACCGTGAGTATGAAGAAAATAATAAGATCGTA
>CADAHD010000368.1 GCA_902787595.1 uncultured Lachnospiraceae bacterium | reverse complement strand
CATAAGCTTTTCGATATCATCGCTTTCGGCATCCTGGAGCAGGTCCTCCACCATGCGGCGGGTCTTGCGGAAACATACAGTATCGGAATACTGGCTCACATCTTCTATATGCTTCTTAGCCTTATCCATATTCTGGACCGAACGGGCATATCCCTTGTTATCCAGATATTCAAAAGCGATCTGCTGGATATTATCCTCGGTCTTCTCAAGACCGGTATCCACTATCTCTTCAATCTCATTAACGCTTGACGTAGCAACCGAATTGCTCTTTCTGATCATATCCAGCATGATCTGATTAACGTCTATCATGGCCTCTACCTTCCCTTTTCGATTTGTCCGAATGCCCCCAAAACTCCGGGTAAGAACACACCCGCACATAATATCCTAACACAGTAAAGGGCCTTTTTCAAGTTTTTATTTTGTGCTCAGGACTGCGCCGGAGCTTCTTTTTCAGCTGCAGTGACGTCGTTTTTCTTCTGCTTTGCCTCTTCAAATTTTGCCCTGATCTTCTTTATCGTTTTCTTTATTATAGCCTTGCCGATAAAGAATGCTGCTGTCAGTATTGCCACCCATACCAGGATATAAGGCAGGTTCATCACTACGCCTATACCGAAGTTCTGAAGTCCGCGGCCTATAAGGTGTCAGCTCCTCGACCTCGCTTACGGTTACTGTAAGTGTCGCATAATCCACCAGGTTGTCATATGTACGCAGCTGGCTCTCCATACTCTCTATCTGATAACGCACATCGGCAAGCCTGTTCTCGATGGTGATCAGATCCTCGACAGTCTCGGCCTTTGCCAGCATATTGATCAGGCTCTGCTCTTCGGTACGGAGTGCATTTTTGTGGCTCTCCATATCAACATAAGTAAGCGTAACATCCTGAACATTCTGATTGCGGCTGATGACATTGGCTCTGCCGCTCACATCATTTAAGAACTGGTCTAATTTATCGGCCGGGATGCGCAAGGTGAAGTTGGCGCTTCTGCGGGATCCCCTTCCGTTATAACTGCTGCCGTTATAACTGTAGCTGTTCTCCACATATCCGCCCACTGCTGCCACACTGTTTTCAAGGAATGCTACCAGGTCGTCAAACTCCTGTGTCTCAACCTCCATATTTACATTTCTTATCAGCTTGCGGCTGCTGGCAGTCTGAGCGCTTTCCTCTACATCAGGCTTGCCTGACAGTTCGGAAAAACCTGCCTCTGCGGCAGATCCATAATCCGCCATGTCCTCATCCCAGGCCATCTCCGGTGCTTCTGCCACAGCTGCTGCGCCATTGGTGGCATAAGTCATCGTAGTATAAGCCGCATCACCATTTAAGTCATATGCCTCTTTAGAATAGGCTTGTCTTCCGCCGCAAGCGGTAAGTAACATGATACCGGTAAGTACAGGTGCTAATAAAAATCTTTTCTTCATAATTATCTCCCTCCGTTTATGATCCCGTCACCGGGATTATGATCTTGTTTTTATGATCTATATACGAATGGGAGAATGTATTTTTATGGGGATGGGTACAGGGGACGGTTCTCTGTGTTCATGAACCCCAATGAACACAGAGAACCGTCCCCTGTACCCATCTATCACAATCTGGCGAACCGGTCCACTTCGCGGTTAAGCGCATCACTGATGCTCTGGTTGGTATCCACCAGGGTATTAACGTCCACGATATTATCGCTTATCTCGCCGGCACTGCTCTCTGCCGCGCGTATGGCATCCGCAGATACGCTCACCGAATCACTTATAGCATTCACTGCCCTGTTCATAGTGATCATTGCCGCATCCAGCTCCGTTGTGCTGTTTAACAGTCCGGTAAGCACCTCATTAAAATGCTTCGCGCTCTGCTCGTATTTATCGCCGGTCTGCACATACGCATCATAATCCGCCAGGACCACTTCATTTATAAACTCTATTACTGCCGTCGCATTTTCGGAAAGTTCCTTTACCGCAGTTGTTACATTATTGCTTATTCCCTGGATATCCGCGGCGATCTTACTGCTGTCTTCTGCCAGCTTGCTTATCTCTCCGGCCACTACCGCGAATCCCCGTCCTGCTTCTCCGGCTCTGGCAGCTTCTATGCTCGCATTAAGCGAAAGCAGGTTTGTCTCGGATGCGATATCCAGGATGTTCTCCGTAAGCTCACCGATACGGCTAACCTGTGCGGAATTCTCTACCGAACGTTTAAGTACTCCGCCCAGTTCTTCGATACGCTTGCCGGTCTTATCCTTCTTTTCGCCGGCCTCACGCTGTATCGCGTCTGCCTGTTTCATCACATCTGCGGCAAAACTGCTGCCCTCTTTTGTCAGCCTGCCCATAGTGCTTACGCTGTCACGCACTCCGCCCAGCTTTTTCGAAATATCATCCGTAGCCTCGGTAACGCTCAGCATGGATGAGCTTACCTGTTCCATCGCATCGTTCGATCTCTCAACACTGCTGTTGGCCTCGTTCATCCTCATGCTTATAGCGCCCGATGTTTCCTTTAAGCTGTTTGCATTATCTTTAAGCTGCTGCATGATAGTCTGCAGGGTCTCGACAAATTCATTGATACCCTTTACCACACTGCCTATCTCATTGTCCGACTTAACGTTTATGCGCCTGCTCAGATCTCCCTGTTTAGAGTGGATATCATCGATCATAGCATCCAGCTCTACCGCTGTCCTGCGCAGAGGCGCTGTTACAAGCTTCATGATCAGTACTATGGTTACGGTCATTACGATCATAAAGCTGACTATGCCCATGATCGTAACATTTCTGTTACCCTTTATCAGATCATCGGATCGCTCCATCGCCTGTTGCTGGATATTGTTGATCAGATTGCTTAAATCTTTATTGGTCTTTTCAAGCTTTGCCTTGGGTTCTGCGAGATTTTCGACAGACATGTTAAACGCCAGCTGCCTGTTGATCTCCGATGCCACGATGCACTTATCACATACCTCAGTATAGCTTAAAAGAGCTGCTTCCATATTATTAATGATATCTTCATAGCCTTCAGCGCCTTCAGCTTCCATGGCTTTGCGCAGATCTTCCAGGAGATTTCCGAGTTCATTTTTCAGATTATTATATTGATCTAAGGAATCCTGACGCACTGCGTCGTCAGCTGCCAGAATGGCGGTGACCAGATGCCTCTGCATCTCCGAAGTAGACACTTTGATCGCAGCCTGCTTATCCGCATAAGATACCAGGGACTGCGCTATCTGTGAATTTGTCTTTTGCATATTGTGACTGCCAGCGATACTGTATATGCCGTTAGCAAGATAAACAAACAGTAACAGGAGGAAACAGACACCGGTGACAAAATTGATCCTTTTG
>CADAHD010000367.1 GCA_902787595.1 uncultured Lachnospiraceae bacterium | reverse complement strand
CCGACATCTTCTTTGCATACGCCACCAGCTCTGATGCAATACCCTTGCCCTGATGGTTCTTATCCACACATACCATCAGTGCATCTATATGTCTCTGCCTTGCATACTCCCCATTGGCTCCGCTGAGCTGATCCGCATATCGCAGGAGACTTTTGATCCTTGACGATCCGATGCGGAAATACATCTTTATAAGCATCACTAACAATCTCAGCTTGGGTGAATGCGCCGAATCCTCAAGTCCTATAAAACCTGTTAGATCATCATTTACATACAGCTCTCCCGATCTGTATACATAATCCACATATAAAGACATATACTTAAGAACGTCTTCGCGGCGTTCTTCCTTCGTTCCCCAGTTATGGAAAAGCTCGTTACTGACAAAAGCTTCCCCCACCATACGGCGTATGCTGTCAAGCTGCTCTTTTGACAGGTTTTCCGCTCTGCGTATCATAAGCCCTCGTCAGAAAATATATTTAAATACCAGCTCCTGCACAACACGCGAGAGTATAAACAAGACCGCCATAGCCGCTATACTCATAAGCCAGAACTGAACGCCGTTGTATTTAAAACCTCTCCAGCACTTGAAGATCCTGAACAGACCTATAAGGTAAAAAGCCAGGAAGGGAAGGGTCACCAATGCCAGGACCTGATAGGAAAGCAGAAAGAAAATGAACATGCCCACCATGGTCCCTGCCCACAGCTTCATCAGCGAATCCTTGGGATGCTTATCCGTCACCTCAAGAGTTTTTTCCGATATATCATCCACATCATAATAGATCTTTTTGAAATTAATGGTAAAGCGTCCCTCATGCTCCTTAAGCGCCTGTACCTCAAGATCGGTATCGTCTCCCCAGTTACCCATCGTTTTCCCTCCGTTATATTATGATCTGTCCTGTGGGCTGAATAATTCCCAGAAGGCCACCGCAGCGGCTGCCGCAACATTCAGTGAATCCACTCCGTTCATCATCGGTATGATCACGCTGCGGGCGCAGGCTGCAACCGTATCTGACGCAAGCCCGTCATTTTCGTTGCCAAGTACCACTGCTATCCTTTTCCTGCATTCATAAGGCACATCCCTTAAACTGCAGGCGTCTTCATTCAGGGCCATAGCCGCCGTAAAATAAGCTTCTTTCTTCAAAAGCTCTATATCCGCCCTCCTGTTGGCTCCGAAATAACACCAGGGCAGCGCAAAGACATTTCCCATTGAAACACGGGCCGCTCTGCGGTAAAGGGGATCGCTGCAGTCAGGCGTGAGCAGCACGGCATCCGCGCCCAAAGCTGCTGCATCCCTGAATATCGCGCCCACATTTGTGGGATTGTTGATCCCTTCAAGCACAACCACATGCCGGGCATTTTTCAGCACCTGCGAAACATCGGGAAGTTTTTTGCGCTTCATAAGACATAGCGCCCCGCCTGTAAGCTTATATCCCGCTATATTGCTTAAGACCTCCGGACTTCCGACATAAACGGGAACACCTGCTAAGCGTGAGATAAGCGGATCGTTTAAATGCCTTTCCTCTATCAAAAGCGATATAGCTTCATATCCGGCATCCAGCGCCCTTCCGATAACTCTTATGCTTTCTGCGATAAAACAGCCCGGAGCAGGTTCATTGCATCTGCGCAGCTGTACCTCGGAATTTTCCGAATAAAACCTAAGTTCCTCTTTTTCAAGGTCTTCGTTTGTGATCGCTGTATATAACATATTCCGGTCTTCTTATTATCATATTTATATTAAGCACAATTACTTATTGCACTTTATAAAGCTAAACAACAATAGCACAAAAACAGAGGCTGTTCAAGTAGCGCGCCTGCCGCGTAATGTAAAAACCGCTTATCCGATACAGATAAGCGGTTCTGTTATATCTTTCCCCGGAGGGTTTGGGGGCTTTTGTATATTTATGCAAGCTGACGTTTTGAATAATCAACAACCGCTTTGCCGTACCACTTCTTGCGCGCCCAATAATACAGCACTATCAGGCCTCTTATGCATTCATCGGCTGCCGTGCCCATAAATATGCCGGCCACGCCCAGACCTGCCGCCACGCCCATTGCGTAACCTACCGTAAGGCCTATGCCCCACATGGTCAAAAGTCCTACGATCAGAGGAAATACATAAGCGCCTGCCGCCTTAAGCGAACTCACAAAGGTCATATTAAGACATCTGCCGGTCTCTACAAATATATCCACCAGCATGATGGTGCTTCCAAGAGCTATGATGCCTTCATTTTCCGTAAATATCCTGAGGGTAAAAGGACATATCATCCAGTTTATTGCAGCCAGGCCTATGGTTATGGGCATTGATGTGCGCAGGGTTTTGAACACACGCTTGTACGCCGCATCTTCCTTGCCCGCACCCACGAGGTGCCCCGTTATGATCTGTGTAGCCATGGCAGATGAATTCGAAAACAGCATCGCAAAGGATATAAGTGAATTGCAGTATACTCTGGCATTTACAGAATCATTGCCCATCTGGTTCACAAACGAAAGCAGCACCATCTGATAAAGCGTATAGGAAAGATTCTCGCCCGCCGAAGGAAGTCCTATCTTGACCATTTTTGCCAGCAATTCAGTAGGGAAAGGTCTGATATATCTGAGCGCGATCTTTCCGGTCTTTGTAATATAGAAGAAAGCAATGGCAGCGATCACAGCGATGGTCCTGGCCGCCACGGTA
>CADAHD010000366.1 GCA_902787595.1 uncultured Lachnospiraceae bacterium | reverse complement strand
CGTATCTGCCGTGGAATAAGTAGCCCCGCCCAGAAGGCAGTCTGCTATACCCATCTTTACCAGCATGGTACCGAAGTAGTTACGCTGCAGCATCATCTTCTGTGCCTTCTCCATCGTAACGCCTTTTTCCTTACGTATCTCATAGAACTCCCTGGTCACTTCCTCAAGGCGCTCGTAGTTGACGGGATTGATTATCGTTGCCCCACGGATATTGTATCCGGCTTCTTCTGCGGCATTAGCAACTTCCTTTTCGTCGCCAAGCAAGATCGGAGTAAGGAAATTACTGGCCAGCAGACGTGATGCCGCTTCCAGTACACGGGGATCCTCGCCTTCGGTAAGTACTATGGTCTTTGGATTCTCCTTAAGTTTCTGGATCATTGCGCCAAATCCGAACATCCTTTTATCCTCCTGTAATATCTCAATAGTATAAACAAAGACTTATGTAAGCGCTTTCTTTATATCTTACCACATTTGATACCATCAGGCAAGTGCCTGCTCTATATCCGCGATAAGATCGGCCTTATCCTCAAGACCGCAGGACATACGTACCAGACCTGCAGGGATACCGGCTGCCGCAAGCTGTTCATCGCTCATCTGACGGTGAGTGGAACTTGCCGGATTTAAGCAGCAGGTTCTTGCATCAGCTACGTGTGTCTCTATTGCAGCCAGCTTGAGTTTCTTCATAAACGCCTCTGCAGCAGCCCTTCCGCCTTCCAGCTCAAAGGATACCACGCCGCATCCGCCGTGTCCGAAATACTTCTGTGCTCTCTCATAATACTTATCACTCTTTAATCCGGGGTAGCTTACCTTCTTAACCTTGGGATGCTTCTCAAGGAATTCTGCCACTGCCTGTCCGTTCTCTACGTGGCGCGGCATGCGCACATGCAGTGATTCCAGACCGAGATTTAAATAAAATGCATTCTGGGGCGACTGTATGCTTCCGAAATCCCTCATCAACTGGGCTGTAGCCTTGGTAATGAACGCCCCCTTTCCGAATTTCTCGGCATAGGTGATCCCGTGATAGGATTCGTCGGGAGTGGTGAGTCCCGGGAACTTATCCGCATGCGCCATCCAGTCGAAATTGCCCGAATCCACGATCGCACCGCCGACTGCCACACCATGTGCATGCGCGGCTTTTGCAAACTTTTCGATATCAAGTACCGTCAGCGCGGGATTGGCAATAGTCTCACCAAATACCGCACGGGTATTGTCCTTAAATGCGGCGTTTAATTCTTCCTCGCTGCAATCGGGGCTTATAAATGTAACATCTATTCCCATCTTCCTCATGGTAACGTCGATCAGATTAAAGGTACCTCCGTAGATCGAAGAAGATGCCACAATATGGCTGCCGCACTCGCAGATATTAAACAGCGCAAAGAAATTGGCTGCCTGTCCGGATGATGTAAGCATGCCGGCTGCGCCGCCCTCAAGCTCTGCGATCTTTGCTGCTACATAATCGTTGGTAGGGTTCTGCAGACGGGTGTAGAAATACCCGCTGGCCTCCAGATCAAAGAGTTTTCCCATATCCTCACTTGTATTGTACTTAAAAGTGGTAGACTGAACGATGGGGATCTGACGGGGTTCGCCGTTTCCCGGAGTATACCCTCCCTGTACACAAGTGGTTCCGATCTTTCTTTCTGACATTTTTTTATCCTCCTGAATTGTATTATCGCGTTATTTTTTATCCGTCTTTTTTCCGGAGCTCTTCTTACCCTCTTTACGCTCTTTTTTCAGCAGAGCTTTCTTGCCTTTGTATATCTCTTTAAGCTTCGCCTTGCTCATCGAATTATATCGTTCCAGCTCAGCAATATCGTCAGTATCCCGCATGATCCCAAGATACTGTATCAGATTATTAAGATCCTGAAGCAGTTCGCCCTTCATTACCTTTTGCCCCTTTATAAAAAACTGCATTATATTGTAACATTTCGTGCAGGGAAACGCAAATAAACGAATGCTGTCCTATAGCTACTTAAACATCCCGGCCGCTTCAAGATATATAAACCACGAAACATAATTTACCAGTATGAACATAACCCCGGCAACTACTCCCAATATGCCCAGGATCACTTTGTGCTCCAGCATGCTGAGAGCCATCGCATGAAACGTAGGGCCACGCTCATACGTATTTTCCGAAAAATAATCCTTGATAACGGCAATAGGCAGCGCGATCAGATAAGCCAGTATAAACGGTATGAACATTATCAGAAAGCTGATGAGCAGCCTTATACATCCGTATGCCACCACACGCCACAGTGTTTCGTTAAAGCTCAGCTTAAAAAGCTGTTTAAACAGCACACCGTCGCTCTTAAACACGATCGATACCAGCATAAGGCCTTCAAGTACCATGGCGAACCTGACTATCTTGGCTACCAGTCCGGATTCCTCAAGATGCCCGTCATCATATCTGTAACGGGCCATGATCTTTCCTCTGTATTTTTCCTGATTTCTTCCCACTAACACCTTATTGTTCATTCCCTGAACAAAAGACGTTATAAGGAATGCGATCACCATGATAATGCCGGTACCCTTTGTTTCTTCTTCAAACTTGGCAATAACAAGAGAAAAGCGCTCCTTTAAGTTTATCAGGAAGCCGTCAAAACTCTGCTTATACAGTCTCATATAAGTCTTGCGGATATGTCCCAGATCTTCTTCCTCAAGTTCTGTCTTGAGTTC
>CADAHD010000365.1 GCA_902787595.1 uncultured Lachnospiraceae bacterium | reverse complement strand
TCGGCCACGCTCCCAAGGTTCTTAAAGAATATGCGCAGCTTACAGCAGAGGATTTCGACATTAATATCCTGGCCCCCCGCTGCATTTTAAAAGCCGCGGGCGAAACGGTCAGACATAATGCAAAGGTGCTACCACACAGCATACTTATGAAATCCGGCAATTCCGTATTCACAAAGATATGGAACAAGGTCCGCATGTTTGCAAACATCAAGATCGCGCTCAAGTCCGACTCCGATACCATATGGTTCTTTAATACAGAGTTCTATCTGATGCTGTACCTGGCGCTGTTCGGAAACGGCAATAAAAAGATCGTCTGCACACTTTTTATGGAGAAGTTCGGCAGCGGCTTTATGGGAAAGATAAAGCAGAAGATCTTTGAAATAGCCCAGACCAATATGAGCCTGATAATATCTGCCGGAAAAAGTTTCAGCTTCAAAAATGTCCCTTATGTCTTTATACCCGATTATTACTGCGATGACGCGGAATACGCTCCTTACCGAAAGGGCGCCAGACTGCGTCAGGCCGTATGCCTGGGCACTCAGGGATCCGAAAAACAGACAGAGGAGCTGGTGGACTGCTTTACCCGCATAGGATATCCCCTTATAATAGCCGGAAGATTTTATGATAAGGATCGGCTGGAAAAGCTTAAAGCTGCTGCCGGCAGCAATATCACCATCAGGGATGAATACCTTTCCCGTGAGGAATATCTCAAGCTTATGGGCGAGAGCGCCTATGTAGTACTGCCTTACGCGCCCTCACAGTACGGCACCCAGACTTCCGGCGTTTTGCAGGAAGCGCTTTTCTGCGACACCGTGCCTGTAAGCTACAGCGATGTGCTCAACGGCAACGGCATAGAAGGCATAGGTTTTGAAAAGTGGGATGATCTGAGATCCGACGGAAACTCACTCTATACTGCTTCCGATGACATTGTAAACATACAGGAATTAAGAAAGGAATACGCCCGCCTCAGAGAGGAAGTGTATTCCCGTGACGCCATGAAGGCCAAACTCTGCGACGCCTTAAACCTTAAGCCTTCATGTTGATATAACCTTCCGTGGCATTTGCATTTTTGTAGATAACGCCCGAATTGACAATTACCTGCGACGCCTTAAACCTCAAACCTTCCTGTTGATATAGCCTTCCGTGGCATTATCGCTCTGATGGATAACGCCCGGATTGCCCATTACTATGGAGTGATCCGGAACATCAAAATTAACGTAGGCGCCGGGAGCTATCAGCACATCATTTCCTATCTTAACGCCGCCTACTATCACGGCGTTTGTGCCTATCCAGACTTCATCGCCTATCACAGGCGTACCCTTTTTCTTCCCGCGGTTTGCCTGTCCTATCGTGATCCCGGTAGAAAGATTCACATTCTTCCCAAGCACAGCGTCCGGATGGATGATTATGCGTCCCAGATGTCCTATGTACAGACCGGGCCCGGCTTTCACCTCCGGCGGTATCAGTATATGCGTCCTTTCTGTAAGCTTCTCAAGCTTTAGCGCCAGGAGCTTACCCCTCAGACCGCCCTTCTTTCTGTAAAAAGCCGCCTTCCTCCACAATTTCAGATATTTCATCTGAAGCGGAAAGAAGAATTTCTCTTTAGCGGAAAGAGGCAGGTCGTAGACCCGCTTCATATCGGATTCAATTAATGCTTTCAGTTCCTTATCCATTTATATACTATCCTTCTGAAAGATCCTTTGCTGCCCGGTGATGACTCATTTTTTTTCTGATAATCTCTTAAACTCCATATCCAGATATATCTTATGGGCTATGGTTATCGATATGTTCTTCGAAAGCTTTTTAAGCTCCGATCCCGAATCTTTTGCCGAAATATCCCTGTTCTCAAATACAGCCTCTAAAACAGCCGGGAATTCTTCACGGAAATATTCATAGGCCGTCTGAGCATCGCATTTTTCCTTCTGCAGGGCGAGCATCGCGCGGATATCATCAAGAGACAGCACGTTTTTAGCCATGGCTATATAGATAAGATATGCTATCTGGTCGCGGCTGTACTGTTTTCTTACGGGGTTATCGACTATGCCCTTTTTCACATAATTGCTTATCATGGAACCCGTAAGTTCTGCCTCCCCAAGAGGCGCAAGTATCTCGTTGATATACTTGGAAACCTGCTCCAGGAAGAGGCCCACGCCGGGTATCTCGCTGTATTTGGGTAATTCAAATTCTATGGTCATATTCTTTCTCCGGATTTAAAGCTGATGATATATATGTCCGACTCAATCTCTCAAGCCGCCTGTCTTTTTGCTTATCCGCCCGACTCAATCTCTCAAGCCGCCTGTCTTTTGCATTACCCGGCCCCCTTACGACTGGCGGATCGTCGCTCTCGGATCAAAGCATTTCCCCGCCCAAGCAATCTTCTCAGGCAGGCACATACTCTGATGCACGGCATAAGTTTACCACATCTTACCATAAGTATTCAACATTTCTTTGACAGGTTTTCCAAAAACCCTTGACAGGATACTATTAATTAGCTATCATAAGCTTAATCGGTTATTCAAAAACCGTTCAAGCGTTATGGAGGTATCGATGTTATGGTAAATGTATCGCTCACACCGGCACTCAATATAAATAACGAAAACCTTAGTGTTCCCGATCTGCGCAGCCTGCTTAAGGATCCCGTGAGCTGCCTGACTCACGCCATAGCCTGCGTGGC
>CADAHD010000364.1 GCA_902787595.1 uncultured Lachnospiraceae bacterium | reverse complement strand
TCCACGACCAGCAACAGATCGCTGAATGCGCTTATCAGCCTGTTCCTCATCGGAAAATGAAAAGGCAGGGATTCCCTTCCCGGCGGATATTCGCTTATTACTCCCCCGCTTTTTATAAGCCTGTTATAAAGTGCTTTATTGCTGGGCGGATATATGACATCCACACCGCTGCCCAAAAGCGCATAGCTTTCCATCCCGGCGTCCAGACAGGCCTCCTGAGCCATGCCGTCTATGCCTCGCGCCATGCCGCTTATCACGGGCACTCCCGCTTTTGCCAGCTCCCGCCCGAAATATGTGGCAGTACGCCTGCCGTAATCGCTGCAGTTTCTGGCGCCTATGACAGCCACATGCTTTTTATCTTCAGCCGGCAGCGACCCGCGGTAAAAAAGCGCATAAGGCGCATCATCCAGCATTCTTAGCTTTGCCGGGTATCCCGGCTCATCTATGCAGATCATATGAATGGCCAGCTTTTCCATCTGCTCCGCCATGGCTATAGGCAGTCCCCTTTTCTTTGCCGCCATAAGCTCTGCTTTTTCCTCTTCTTTCAGATAAACCAGTCTTTCTATCTCTGCATTCTCAAGTGTGCATATTCTCTCTGCATCGCCAAATTCCCCTAACAGGCAACGTCCTGCCTGCGGCATCACTTCCGTCAGCGCCGCCAGCTGCAGCCTGTATAATCTCTCTTTATCCATTGCCGCCTCCTATCCCCAGTTTCTCCAATAAAGCTTCCTGCAATACCTTAGAAAAATTGATCCCTGCTTCTTCTGCTTTACTTGCCAGCCATTGCGGTAAGGTACAATTTTTCTTTACGGACAGATTCCTGAGCTTTATACGATAAGCGACTGTATCCACATCAACATAACTCAAAAACTCCCCGGACTTCAGTTTATACTTCTCACTTCCGGGCAACGGTATCTTTACGCCATCATCCTCCATATCGACTATTGTCAGATTTATGATATCACGCGCCATTTCTATGGCATCTGCAAGATCCTTTCCCTGTGTAGCACAGTCCAGATCAGGCACATATACATAAAACGGTATCTTATCCTTCTTGTTCTCCTTAAAAACAACCGGGTAAACTGTTTTAGCTGCCATAATTATTTCCTCCCTGTTCGTCTTATTATCTCTTTAGCGGTTTCTTCATTTATATCCGGATGCCGCGGAACAGAAATCTTCTTTTCTCCATTTGTATAGATATCATGTTCCGCACCGTGTCTGTGAAGCCACCATCCGTTGTTTTCCATATGTTTTACGACCTTACGTCTCTTCATCCAAGCCTCCTTGTATTATACGCATCAATACGCATTGAGTCAATCATCCCCAGTACCGGTCTTCTATGCCCCTGTAGCAGAGCGCCTCCTGCAGCTGGCTGAGCCCCACTTCGCTGCTGCCGTCTATATCCGCTATGGTGCGCGCCACCTTAAGCACCCTGTGATAGGACCTTAAACTTAGATGAAGGCTCTCGTACACCTTATCCATATACTCGCGCTCCCTGCTTCCCAGAGGCACATATTTTTCCAGTTCACTTACGCCCATCTGAGCATTAAAGCATATCTTTTCATTCTTAAAACGCTCCTCCTGCAGCGCTCTTGCAGCCATAACATGCTGCCGCATTGCAGTGCTGTCAGTCCCGTTTCCCTCCGCCTTATTGATCTGCCTGTATTCGTCCAGGCTTATCCTGCCCATTTCCACGCATATATCTATACGGTCCAGCAAAGGACCGGAAAGCTTATTCAGATATCTGCGCACCTGCTCCTCACTGCAGCGGCAGCGCTGCGGATCCGGATAATTGCCGCAGGGGCAGGGATTCATGGCCGCCACCAGCATAAATTCTGCCGGGAATTCGTAACTTGCATTAGATCTGGCTATCAGCACCTTCTTATCCTCTAAGGGTTGCCGCAGCACTTCCAGCGCAGCAGACGAAAAATGCACCACCTCATCCAGAAATAGCACGCCTTTATGAGCATGACTTATTAGCCCCGGCCTGGGATTCTGTCCCCCTCCTGCCAGCGCCTGCAGAGTAGCCGAATGATGTGGCGCTACAAAAGGTCTTTCTTTTATCAGTCCTCCGCCCACCAGCTTTCCGGCCACGCTGTATATTTTTGATACTTCCAGAGCCTCCTCTTCCGTGATGGGCGGAAGTATGCCCGGCAGCCGTCTGGCCGCCATGGTCTTGCCGGCTCCCGGCGGTCCTATCATCAGCAGATTATGAAAGCCGGCCGCCGCTATCTCCATAGATCGCTTCACCCCCTCCTGCCCGTACAGCTCTCCAAAGTCCGGTATCTTTGCGCGCAAAGGATCAGCTGTCTCATCTGCAGCCGCGGCATAATACTCTGTTCTGTCTTCATCATCCAGCATAAGACAGGCTATCATCTCTGCAAGCTTGTCCACGCCTATAACATTCATATCTTTTACAACCGTGCCTTCTCCCGCATTAGCACCGGGAAGTATGCATTCCTTTATCCCCTCCGCTCTGGCCCGCAGTACCATGGGAAGGCAGCCTCTGACCGGCTTGACTTCCCCGTCCAGTCCAAGCTCCCCGGCTATAAACATTTTCTCAAGCCTGCTTTCCGGTATCATTCCCAGGGCTGCGATCATTGCCGCTGCTATCGGCAGATCATACTGGCTTCCCTCCTTATGCAGCGATGCCGGCGCCAGATTGACCGTGATGCGCTGCGGCGGTATCGC
>CADAHD010000363.1 GCA_902787595.1 uncultured Lachnospiraceae bacterium | reverse complement strand
AAATCCTTTTCTGTAGTATAAACAAACCTAAGGGGGTAAAAGCCCCCCTAAAAGCCGAAGATATTATATCACATGCTCTGTGTTTATTGCAATGCCTGAAAAAAGCCACGTAGTTTATCACAAAGCTTGGAGAACACGGCATGGAACTGCCCGCGCAGGAGAGCATGGATGAGCTGAGAAAAAGCATTACGCCGTGATAAGGTAGCGGCTCTTAACAGATGATCTTCTTCATCCCAGCAGATACCTTATCACATCGCTGCGGCGTATATCGAAGGCTCCCAGGCCTCCGTCAAACACACGACCGATAAGGAACAGCGCTTTCCGGATCTTAGTATCGCTCTCATAATGCTCATAGCGTGTCAACAGTCTGATATAGGATCCGATATGCTTTTTATAAGCGTCAGGCAAATCCGCTCCGCGAAGCTGAAGCACTTCGTTAAGACGCTCCTTATGACGCTTAAGATAAAACAGGACTTTCTGTATCTGTATCCTGTCCTCTTCGCGGCTGCTGCGCTTACCGGCCTTTACACCTACAGTGTTTTTACCATGTTGCCGGTACAGCGTGAGCGGCTTATCTATACTCACCACATTACCATACGCCGGAGCATTTATCGCCAGCCAGCTGTCATGAAGCCAGCCTTTCTCGGGGATCGGGAATACCCTTTCTGCCAGGCTCTTTCTGAAAGCCATCATGGTGCCGGGTACTGCCCAGTAATACATTATCAGCTGTCTGAACTTTTCCTGCGATACATGATCGCAGAGTCCTGCCCTGCGCAGGTTAAGTGACGACCACACATCGCTGCCAAGGCTCTTTAACTGCGCATCCACCAGCTCCCCGTTACTGAATACGAACACGCAGTCCGGATCCTTTTCAAATTCCTCTGTAAAGAGCCTTATCTTATCCTTATCCCACACATCATCCTGATCTGCGGTAAAAACGATATCCCCGCTGCATGCTAAAATGCATTTTTCAAACGACGCACGTACACCAAGGTTTTTCTCATTGACATTTATACGCACGGCTATACCGCTGTCACTTAAGATCTCCGCAGCAAGTCTTACGGTATCATCGCTGCTCTTATCATCAAAGATAACTATCTCATCGGGCTTGCGTGACTGTTCGATGATGCTTTTAAGCTGCTCCTCTATATACTTTTCTCCGTTATATGTACACATAGCAACGGATATCTTCATAGCTTAAAACTCCGGTTATTTCTGTTTAATTTCTTTTCCGCACTGCATACCGCGCAGATAATATTCACATCCGGACAGGTCGTGCTCTTTCGCATATTTGATCACATCTTTTGTGATCGCGCCGTTCATCTCTCCGGTGCCCTTATCACTCTCAAAAAGATTACGTCTGCTTTCTTCGGAAAACTTATCGTAAAGCCCTCTGACATACAGTGCAAACTCATCAAGGTACTTATACTCATTATACTTATCCGTAAAGCGCAGATAAAATACGCTCTTTGCCGTATCCGTCTCTTCTTTGGTAAGACGCCCGACCTGCGCTATCTCCCGCAGCTGCTTTACATATTCATTATAATCCTTTGGTTCTTTTGTAAAACCGAATCCGGAATAATAAGTCTTACCCACTATCACCGAAGGTATGCCTACGCATGCAAATTCACCGCCGGCATTACCGCCTATGGTCACCAGTACATCCGCTATGTTACGTATGCTCTCTGCACTGATGCTGTCATCGAGCATATAGAGATTATCTTTCTTATACCTTTCAAACATAGCCTCTATGGAATCCGAAGATTCATGATAGAGTTTCCTGCTGGGATGCGGCTTTAATATCCAGTTCACATCCTTTACTTCCCCGGCTATGGCCAGAGTCTTTTCCAGCCAGTCATAGTAGTCGCGGAAATAAATATCACCGTAATTAAAGACCGCATCGGTAAAGGTATGCGCCATTATCACCACATTCTTCTTAGCCTTATCAAGGCCCAGGTATTCCTGCATGCCCTCGCGGTCCAATACCTTCTTTCCCTTAAAAGCCTGACGGTCTATATCACGTCCGCTCCTTCCGGCAAAGCGGTCTTTTATCATTTCATCTGCCTTTTCGGAAACACTGTTCCCGTATTTTGCATACTTTTCTTTAAGCCATTTATTGGCCATCTCACCGCGCCGTATTATCCGGCCCTTCGCATCCTGTTCTATCTCTTCTTCAGCTTCCCAGCTGGAGTTACGTATCACCGCACCGTATTTTTTAAACAGCATTATCATAGCGCCTTCATGATATGCCAGATCGTCTGCGATAAAGATAAGCGGCGGATGCTTTTTGATATATCTCTCAACGGAATAAAGCATCCACAGGATGTGCAGGATCTTTCTCACAGCCGTTTTATTCCGTACACTGCGCAGTGTGGACAGATCGGAACTCCTGATTATATCTTCATAAAGCGGGCCTCCGATCGGAAGTCCCATTGCTTTAAACTCTTTCAGTTTCTCTCCCGATGCATATCCGAGTAACACTCCCGCAGTCTTTGCCATAGACTTAAATGCCGAAGGTACATCACTCTTTAACAATGCTTCCAAAGACAGGCAGTCTATGCCCATACTGCCGACCATCTTTTCCCATTTATGATTAGGCCTCCAGGTTATCGCAACGACTCTTGCACCCGTTTCCTTTGCCAGACCTTTTGCATAGATAAGCTTGGGAAGAACAAAGCAGGTCTGAAGACG
>CADAHD010000362.1 GCA_902787595.1 uncultured Lachnospiraceae bacterium | reverse complement strand
AGGCAGCGGCTGAATACGGAAAAAGAGGCTGGGCGATAAGCCCGGCCTCTTTGTTATTACAGACCCGTAGGACTGTTCTTTTATCAGTCTTCGATGATCTCCTCTTTATAAAAGCTGCCGTTGTCTGCCGGTACGGATATGAAGTTCAGCACGGTGCCGTCTGCGGCGGTTACTATGATACCCAGATGGGGGCCGGTGGAGGCGCCGCTGTTACCTAAGGTACCTATCTTAGCACCCATAGCTACCGTGTCTCCGGCGGATACGCTTATGGTATCCAGGTGACGGTATTCTATGGTATTGCCGTTAACTTCTGTTGTGACGAAATTACCCTTTTCATTGTCAAAGCCTGTTTCTTTTACGGTGCAGGCATGCATCGCCACCACTTCATCACCTATCGTACCGGGAATGGAAAGGTAGGGGCTTGGACGGTCTAAGTTGATGCTGTCTGCGGGGGCGGTACACAGAAGGGCGTCGCTGCGCGAGGAATCAGGTACGGGCCAGATCCATTCGCCGTCCTCGCCAAATACGGCGGCATCAGCGAGTTTTTCTGCGGCATTTCTGTTGTAAAAAGCAATGGAGTATTCATCTGAAGTGTATACAGTGACTGCACCGGCATCCGTAACATTTTCTGAACCATCAGCTTCGGTAGTGAGGCTTACCATGGTAGAAGCGTCGTAATTGTCTATTTTAAGACCTTCTTCCGTGGTACTTTCGTCTATTTCAGTTTCTGTTGTTTCTTCGGTTTCGATCGCAGTTCCTTCGCCAGCTTCTTCGCCGTCAGAAAGAAGGAACGATGACTGCTGATCCGCCGACTGCTGTTTATCTGCGCTTACCTTGTGCCATACCAGCCCAAGGCCGACAAGACAGATGAGTCCGGCAGCAGCGGCAACGATGCGGCCTGTCCATGCAGGCATTTCGAAGCCTTCTTTCTCCGGGAGGGTAACACCGGTTTCTTTTTCGAAACGTTCTCTGATATGATCCATATTCTGTTTTTTCATTTTTATTGTATTCATTTGATCCTCCTTGGGATGATCCCTTGGGCTGCACTCTCAGGATGTCAGGAGTATGTGTCATTCTGAGGGTTTATCCCGAAAATCTTTTAATATGCGCCCAAGTCATTGAGCATATCCTTGAGTTTCTTTTTGGAACGGAAGAGCCTGTTCTCGACTTTCTTTTTATTCATTCCCATATCCTTTGCGATTTCGGCAGGTTTCTGATCGTGATAGTAGCGGCGTTTTACGATCTCACGGTCTTCATCGGTAAGCCGGTCAAGACACTGCTCCAGATCGTATCCGTCTTCACTGTTATCTGCAGGAGTCGCAGTTTCAGGTATCTGATCCACGATCTCTTCTTTCCTTGCTCTTATCAGACGCAGGCGGTCGAGCGCCTTGTTCTTTACCATAGTGCAAAGATAAGTAGAGAGCTTTCCGCGGCTTTCATCATATTGTTCAGGTTTTTGCCAAAGGCTTATGAAAACATCCGCTACGCATTCCTCTATGTCTTCCTCTGAAGGAGACAGGATCTGTGCGGCACATTTCCAGAGCATGCGGCTGTACTTATCCATTACCATGGCTATGGCTTTTTCGTCGCCGCTGCGCAGGCGCCTTATGACTTTATCGTCGGTCATGTTAAACTCCTTTCGCTGTTTTTTGACCCGGTCATTATATTATACGAAACATGATGAAAAAAACACTCACTTTGATAAAAATATATTGACAATGAGAAAACAGTATGTCTATAATGTGTATATCCGATATACACAATATGCATGGTTCAGTAACGGAGGAAAACTATGGAGTACGAAAATGCAATAGAGATAAAAGGACTTGTCAAAAGATACGATGGTTTTACTTTGGATAAGGTAAGCTTCTCTGTTCCCAAGGGCAGCATAATGGGCTTCATAGGGCAGAACGGCGCAGGTAAGACCACGACCATCAATTCCCTGCTGGGCATAGTCAAACCTGATGAAGGGGAGATAAAACTGCTTGGCATGGATATTAAGGAGCATGGTAATGAGGCCAAAAGAGAAGTGGCGGCGATCTTTGATGTGCTGCCTTTTAACGATGATCTGAACGCGACGCAGATCGGCCGCATGCTTAAAGGCATCTGGAAGGAATGGGATGATGAGGTTTTCAAAAAATACATGGAACACTTTCAGCTCCCCTTCAAAAAGAAAGCCGGGGACTTTTCAAAAGGTATGAAGATGAAGCTTCAGATCGCAGCGGCCTTATCACATAACGCAAAGCTTCTGATAATGGATGAGGCTACGACTGGCCTTGATCCGGTAGTAAGAAATGAGATCCTGGATATCTTTCTCGAGTATCTGCAGGACGGGGAACGCTCCATACTCATGAGCTCTCATATCACTTCAGACCTTGAGCATATAGCTGATATGGTCACATTTATCGATAAGGGAAAGATCCTGATCAGCGGCGTCAAAGACGAGATCCTGGATAATTACGGAATGGTAAAATGCAGCAAGTCTGATTTTACGGATTTTGCAAGACAGGATTATATCGCTGCAAGGCTTACGGACTTTGGCGCGCAGCTTTTGGTAAGCGACCGCACAGCCACGGAAAAAAAGTACTCCGGTGTGATGATAGAAAAGACGTCGCTTGAAGAGATCATGCTTTACTACGTGAACCGTGACCGGGAAAGCTTCAGATAGAAAGGAGAGCTGTCTATGAAACAACTGA
>CADAHD010000361.1 GCA_902787595.1 uncultured Lachnospiraceae bacterium | reverse complement strand
CTGGAAAAGCCCATGCCTGAGGCTGTTAAGAAACTGGTTGTTATGAATGTTAATGAGGTTGAAAAAGTGGCTGCAGAGGTTGATTTTGTTTTCTCCGCAGTTGATATGACCAAGGATGAGATAAGGGCGATAGAAGAGGCCTATGCAAAGACCGAGACCCCTGTAGTATCCAATAACAGCGCTCACCGCTGGACGCCCGATGTTCCCATGATGGTGCCCGAGATCAATCCGGGCCATATGGATGTGATCGAATTCCAGAAGAAACGTCTGGGCACGAAGAACGGCTTCATTGCAGTTAAGCCTAACTGTTCGATCCAGGCATATGCTCCTGCACTTACGGCATGGATGGAGTATGAGCCTTACGAAGTAGTGGCAAGCACCTATCAGGCTATAAGCGGCGCCGGCAAGACCTTTAAGGACTGGCCGGAAATGATAGAGAATATTATCCCTTACATTGGTGGAGAAGAAGAAAAGAGCGAAAAGGAGCCACTGCGCCTGTGGGGAGAGATAAAGGACGGCGTTATCGTACCTGCTGCCGGCCCCATCATTACCTGCCAGTGCATACGTGTTCCTGTTCTTAACGGACACACCGCTACGGTATTTGTTAAGTTTAAGAAAAAGCCTACTAAGGAAGAGCTTATACAGAAGCTTGTAAACTTTGCAGGCGAGCCTCAGAAGCTTGCACTGCCCAGCGCTCCCAAGCAGTTCATTCAGTATCTTGAGGAGGACAATCGTCCCCAGGTAAAACTGGATGTTGACTATGAAGGCGGTATGGGTGTGTCTGTGGGAAGACTTCGTGAGGATACCGTTTATGACTGGAAGTTTGTGGGACTTGCCCACAATACCCTTCGTGGAGCTGCCGGCGGCGCTGTACTTTGCGCAGAACTGCTTAAGGCAAAGGACTTCATTAAGGAAAAATAAATGTTTGTCGGCAGAAAAAAGGAATTAAAGTTTCTGGAAGATAATTTCGCCGGCATGGCAAATAAGCTGCTGGTGGTATATGGGCATAAGGGAGTCGGAAAAAGCTCCCTTATGCTTAATTTTGCTACAGATCGAAGGTATCATTATTATTCGGCCGGGCCCTGCGCAGAGTGTGAGCAGCTTTTGCTGTGGGGAAACACTCTGGGTGAAAAGACGGCTGATTTTGACGCGGTTTTTGAAAACATCAGAGTAAAGCTTCAGGGCAAACACCTTATCGTAATTGATGAGTTTCAGAATCTTATAAGATATTCGGAAAACTTTATGCCTGCTCTGATAAAGTATATCAAGAGCGAGAATGTCCGCTGCATGGTGGTACTGGTTTCGTCTTCGATAAGCTTTGTCGAGACCGATTTTGTACCGCGTGTAGGCTCTATGGCTCTGAACATCAGCTCCTTCTATAAACTTAATGAGCTGGGCTTTATGGACTGCGTTAATTATTTCAAAGATTACACCACCAGACAATGCATGGAGATCTACAGCATTACGGGCGGCATGCCTGCTTATTGGAATGCGCTTGATCCGGGGGCTTCTGTAGAAGAAAACATCATAAAGCATATTTTATCGCCGTCGGGGATGCTTTATTATGAAGGTGAGAGGATAGTATCTGCGGAACTTCGTGAACTGAATGTTTATTCGACTTTGCTCAACTGTCTTTCCGGCGGCATGAATAAACTAAATGAACTGCATACTCACAGCGGTTTTTCCAGGGCCAAGATAAGTGTTTATCTTAAGAACCTTATGGAAAGAGAGCTTGTTGAAAAAGTATTCCCTTATGATAATGCTTCGGGGCTGAATGCCAAAAAGGGAGTCTATCGTATAAGCATGCGTCTGCTTGAGTTTTATTTCCGCTTTATGTTTTCAAAGCGCAGTGATCTGGAGATGCTTACGCCCGAAGAATTTTACAGGAAACATGTGGAAAAACAGATAAGAGAATTCCATCAGGGGAACTTCTGCAAAGTCTGCGGAGAATACCTTGATATTTTGAATCAGAACAATATGCTGCCCATAAAAGTCAGTGAAAGAGGCGAATGGGTCGGAAAGAACGGCACCATAGATATAGTGATGCAGGATGAAGAGGATGAGTGCCTTCTGGCATTCTGTGACTGGATATCGGATGAGATCGATACGGACAGGCTCAGGTCATATCTTGCCACTGCGAAGGAAGCCAGACTTACTCCCGATCATCTTTATATATTTGCGACGGGCAGGTTTTCGGATGAACTTAAAGAATATGCAGCAAATAACAGTTTCTTGAAGCTTGTGGATATAGATACTTTGTGATATGTCAGATACTCTGAAATCTCTTTTTATAGCGGAGAAACCCTCCGTGGCCAGGGAGTTTGCCAAGGCTTTAAAATATAATATGAAAAACAATGACGGCTACATGGAAAGCAATGAAGCCGTTATTACCTGGTGCGTCGGACACCTTGTTACAATGAGTTATCCCGAGGCGTATGATGAAGCGCTGAAGGCATGGAATTTTAATACCCTGCCTTTTATACCCAAAGAATATATATATGAGGTTATCGAATCTTCCAAGAAGCAGTTTAACATAGTAAGCGGACTGCTTAACCGCGCCGATGTGGGTACGATATATGTCTGCACCGACTCAGGACGCGAAGGAGAGTATATCTACCGTCTTGTGGAAAGAATGGCAAAGGTTAAGGGGAAACAGCGGAGACGCGTATGGATAGACTCGCAGACAGAAGAAGAGATACTGCGCGGCATAAGGGAA
>CADAHD010000360.1 GCA_902787595.1 uncultured Lachnospiraceae bacterium | reverse complement strand
AGTTTTCGATCAGTGCTCTTGATCCCCTGATACGTATTAAGCATCGCCGGCCAGAAAGAACCGATAACAATGATCGCTACTTTCGAGGACTCCCCAATCCCAAGTGCAAGAATGAAAAAAGGTATGGCTGCAATGGGCGGTATAGGTCTGAAGATACCGATAATAGCTGATAAGAGATTATCAAGCACAGGTATCAGCGCCGTTATCGTCCCTATAAATAAACCAAATGCACTACCTATCAGAAAACCTTTTACCACTCTGTCCAGACTGGCTAATATGTGTTTACTGTATGTGCCTTTCTTTATCAGTTTATCAAAAGCGGCGATTATCTTTGAAGGACTGGGGAGGATGGACTGATTTATATGTCCACCCTCGCTCAGTACCTGCCATGAGACCAGCAGCAAAAGCGGAAGTAATGCTGCAAGCAATATGGATATATATTTATTCTGCTTTTTTCTTTCCATATTTTGCCCTTTCTGCGGTCGTCTCCGTTTACTGAAGACCTGCCAGCTCCAGATATTTGGTATTTATATGAGCATCCAGATCTATCTCCTTAGTTATGATCTCATACTGTAACTGCTTCGCCAGTGATACTCTCAGTGACTCTATCTTCGATGCATCAAGAGTTATGGTATGATCACCCTTTGACAGCTTAAGTCCGGTAGCTGCTGCATCAGCCTCAGTATAACTGTTTACTATCTCTCCGGCCTCCTCAGGGTTTGCATCTGCCCATTCCGCAGCCTTTGCAAATGCCTTCAAAAGCTTTGCGGTAGTCTGGGGATGAGCCTCAGCAAATGCTCCGTTTGCTATGATAGGGCATACCCACTCATACACTTTCTTATCACCTATATATCCGTTTGCTACCAGATGGCAGTCATTACCCTCAGCCGTGATAGTAGTGATATAAGGCTCCCATACTATTGCAGCATCGATATCCCCGTTTAAGATACTTGTCTGCGCATCGCCAACATTAAGATTTACTATCTCGACATCAGCTTCTGTAAGTCCTCCTTCTTCTATATAAACATTAGCTAAGGGCTGCGTATTTGATCCGAAGGGAACAGAGAAAGTCTTACCCTTAAGATCCGCAACCGTATTTATTCCCGAATCATTCCTCGCAACCAGACCATGCAGCTGGGTGTCCGCTTCGTAACTTCCGATTATCTGGATATCGACTCCGTTAGCGATACCTGAAAATGCAGGGGTATCACCCAAAAGCCCGTATTCAACATCACCTGCTGTAAACGCCTCTATAATGGGAGGTCCGTATGAGAACACGCTGATCTCTACATCCAGCCCCTCTTCCTCAAAGTACCCCAGCTTATCTGCCACAAAAGGCTGTATGTGAGAAGGCTGTACAGCAAGATGGATCGTAACATTCTCCTCTTCGACTGTTTCATCGGATTTCTGCTCAGTTCCGCCTGATGTGGGTTGTGTGCCTCCTTCGCTGTCCTTATTCGTTGTCTCCTGTGCAGCCTGCACTGTCGATGCATCTGCCCCTCCGCTGCATCCGCTAAGCGTACCTACTGCTATTACTCCTGTTAAGATAGTTGCTATTATTTTCTTTTTCATTCTTTTTCTCCTTTCGATCTTATCCCAGATTTATCCTCTGGGCTCCGTTATTAATATCGATATTTTCACCGCTGATATACTCCGGTGCGCTGCTGCCCAGCCAGAAGATCACTTCGGCCACCTCCTCTGCAGTAGCGATCCTTTTGAAATAAGTTCTGTTTACCAGTCTGTCAAATCTTTCCAGATGGTTAGCTCCTCTTGTCCTGTCGGTTTCCACCGGACCGGGTGATACGGCATATACCGGTACCCCATAAGCTCCGAATTCACTTGCCAGGCTTTTTGTCAGATTTACCAGACCTGCCTTTGTGATCCCGTACCATATGTCGGTGTGTCCTATCTCCGACGCCTGAGATGATACATTTATTATCCTTCCCGATCTTCTGCTCTTGAACAGACCAGAATAAGCTCTGACAAATTCAAGCGGTGCTTTTACATTGATCTTTACGATCCTGTCTGCTTCATCATCCGGATAATCTTCATAACTGTAGTTGTGATTACCTGCACCAACATTGTTCACTATCACATCAACATCTCCGATGCGTTTAGCCAGATCAGCTATCTCCTGTATCTTCTCAACATCAAATACATATTTCTCCACTCTGGGATCATCAGCATACTTAAAACCTTCAAAACTTCTGGCAATAACAACCGCGGTAAAACCCGCCTCCAGAAACTTTTCAAGGCTCGCAAGACCTATGCCTTTTGTCCCTCCGGTTATCAATACTTTCTTTGCCATGTCTTCTCCTTTCGTTATCTTTATGATCAGTATTTATAAAGATAACAGTAGATGATCCCTCCTGCGGAATAATAACCTTTCATAATCCTCCCCTTTCATAATTCGCTTATGAGTCGCTTAGTTCTTGAAAATTCCGTCTCATAAAATGAATTCAGTATATCGCTGATCAGATTTAAAGCTCCGTTGACAGCTATATATGTTTTGTTTGCAAATATCTTTTTATATACCGGAAAGTTTACTTCGATAAGCGGTATTTCAAGCTTATCCGCCGTACTTCTTTCCAGCGAACTGCCGATTATCATCTGTGCACCGCTGTGAAGTATTGCGCGTCTTATCTCTCTTCCGTCTTTCGTCCTTAAAATATTGTCCGATAAATCACCCAGTATTTCTTCTGTCTCCTTTTCATATTCCTTATCC
>CADAHD010000359.1 GCA_902787595.1 uncultured Lachnospiraceae bacterium | reverse complement strand
CTTATTAAGTGCTGCGGCAACGCTCCGTCAGATCTGCACAGATGATCTGCCGGGAACCAACACATAGCTAAGCCGGCACCGAAGCCTGCCGGAGATCGTAGCATAGCCCGGCCTGCACCGAAGCCTGCCGGGGGGATGGCAGAAAAAGGGGAAGCATAGCAGAAACTTGGGAGAAGTGTATGGCCAGATTTCGCTACAGGATGCAAAATATATTGGAGCTTAAGGAGAAGCTGGAGGAGCAGGAGAAGAATAACTTCGCCGCGCGCCGGGCTGCGCTCACGGAAGAAGAAGATAAGATGGAAGCGGTCCTGGATAAGCGCAATCACATAGTAGAAGAGGGCAAGGCGCTAAGGCTTACGACCATAGATGTGACCCGCATACGTGAAAACCAGCGCGCAAAGGAATATGTTGAAGAAGAAGTAAAGCAGCAGCGCATCAAAGTGCGCATTGCGGAAAAGAATCTGGATGCTGCCAGGCTTAAGATGCAGGCGGCGATGCAGGAACGCAAGATACACGAGAAGATGAGAGAGAAGGCCTTTGAGCGTTTTGTTGAAGAACAGAACGCCGAGGAGGTAAAAGAGATAGACCAGCTTACCAGCTACGTTTACGGAACCAAAGAGGACGATGAAGATTAATGCGGCTGTGGGCTTAAGGAGGAACTGATAATGGCTGAAGATTATAAAGCCGAACGGAAAAAACTCGACGAAGAGAAAAAGAAACTAAAGAAAGAGCAGGACGCCCAGCGCAAGGAAGCGAAAAAGAGGGCCAAGGAACTGGCAAACCAGGAAGCGGAACTGGAGGGGGAAACCACCGGAGGCGGTATCTCCATGTTCTTCGTGACGCTCTTTATCATAGTGATATGGCTGCTGATCCTGGGCATACTGATCAAGCTGGATGTAGGCGGTTTCGGAAGCGGAGTTCTGGCGCCTGTCATAGGCAATGTTCCTGTGCTCAATAAGATCCTTCCTAAGGATACCACTACCGAGACAGAGGATCTCGAGGCTTATTACGGCTATACTTCCCTGGATGAAGCTGTGGACCAGATAAAGGCGCTTGAGCTTGAGCTTCAGAGCGCAAGAACGGCTAATGCCACTTATGCTACCGATGTTGCCCTTTTGCAGGGCGAGGTCGAAAGACTGCAGACCTTTGAAAAATCGCAGGAGGAATTCCAGCGCATACGCACGGAATTCTATGAAGAAGTAATATATTCGGAAAACGGTCCCGGGCCTGATGAGTACCGCAAATACTACGAGCAGATAGACCCTGCAACGGCGGAATACCTCTATCAGCTGGTGGTAAAGAGCACGGCGGCGTCCGCGCAGATGGCTGATTATGCAGCAGCTTATGCGGCAATGCCTCCGGAAGAAGCGGCTGCCATCTTTGATACTATGGGAAATTCGCTTGAACTGGTGGGTGAGATACTCTGGTCCATGACCAGCGCCCAGCGCGGTGCGATCCTTGCGCGCATGAATGAGGATATCGCAGCGCAGGTCACCCGCATTATGGATCCTCAATAATCTTTGACCTTGTTATACGGGGTTAAGATAATCCGGTAACCATCCGATAATCTCATTGTAAACATCTAATGATCGAGGAGGATATCATATGACCATAGCACCGTTAATGGATACTCCCATGCAGGGCATGATGATGCCTAACCCTTCTGCAGATAACAGGACCGGCAGTAAGGGAGACTTCATGCAGGCATTCAGTAACGCTAAGGACAGCGTTAAAACGGAGCAGCCAGTCAAGACGGAAGGAGCCGGTGCAAAGGGAAAGGAATCCAATAATGCGGCGATGGATGCTGCAAAGAGAAACAGAAGCATAAATGAAAACCGTGCACAGAGAGTGCAGGGGGAAAGCAGCGCGCAGAAAGCTGAGCGTGTTCAGGAGAGTGACAGCTCTGCAGAAGAAGATGTGATGGCTACCATCGCTTCCAATGCGCAGCAGCTGCTTGATGATATTATGGAGCTTCTGGGTGATATAACTATGGAGGGACTTGACGATGCTTTGTCAGCCCTTAATATGAATATGTCGGATCTGCTCTCCGGCGGCGCAGGCAATATGCTCATCGCGCAGCTGTTCGGAGACGGTGATCTGGCTTCGCTCCTGGCGGACAGCGATCTGTCTGATATGGCGTCCAAATTGAGCGATCTTATTGCGGATGCCATGGCGGATATGGAAGAACTGATGCCGGGAGAAAATGCCGAGCGCCTTATGGGGCCGGCTCTTAACGACGCAATGAAAGAGGCCATGGCAGCAGGACAGGGCGCTGAGGAAGTTCTTGCAGACGCCGTTATGCCGGTGAAGGCAGCAGAGGAGCCTTATTCCCTGGGCCAGGAGATAGGAGGCGGCCAGCAGGAGGCTTCGGAGGAGGAGGGGCCTTCTTCACGCAGGACTGATAAACGCGAGCATGCCGAGTTTTCAGAGATAAGGGAAGACCAGCCGGCGTTTGTGCCCGGAGCAGAGCAGGATGTACAGATATCAGCCGAAGATCTGAAGGCGCAGACAGAGCAGTTAAGATATGTTACCGATCCACGTGAGATACTGGATCAGGTGGCTGATCAGATAAAGACTAATGTAAAAGAAGATATGAGCAGCCTTGAGATGGTGCTTCATCCGGCAAGTCTGGGTAATGTGGCACTTAATCTTACCAGCAAGGACGGCAGCGTAAGCGCGCAGTTTACAGCACAGAGTGAGGCTGTCAAAGCCGCTCTTGAAAGCCAGCTTCAGGTGCTTAAGG
>CADAHD010000358.1 GCA_902787595.1 uncultured Lachnospiraceae bacterium | reverse complement strand
CAGGGGATGGGTACAGGGGACGGTTCTCTGTGTTCATTGGGGTTCATGAACACAGAGAACCGTCCCCTGTACCCATCCCCTGTACCCACCCTCATCCGTGCAGTCTGTTTTTCCGATAAGGGAGCTGCGGTGCTGCAGCGCCTGATAAAGGCAGCCGGAGAAAAGGGCATAGAGGCACCTAAGGCTTATTATTCCTTTAATACAGGAGATGCTCCGGAGGGTTTTGAGCGTCTGAGCGGCAGCCTGAAGGACTGGGCAGAAGAGGGATTTAAGGATAATGCAACGCTTATCTTCACAGGAGCTATGGGGATAGCCGTGAGAACCATCGCGCCTTTTGTTAAGGATAAGCTTTCCGACTCTGCTGTGATAGTCATTGATGATAATGGGAATAATGTTATCCCGATTTTATCCGGACATGCAGGCGGAGCGAACAAGAGTGCGGTGATCTTAGCGGAGCTTTTAAATGCACAGCCTGTGATAACCACATCGTCGGATATAAATGATGCATTCTCTGCAGATGTTTTTGCAGCGGAGAAGCGTCTTAAGATAAGAAACCGCGACGGGATAAAAAAGGTTTCCGCTAAGGCTATAGAAGGGAAAGCGATAAGCCTGTCGATAAAGGACTATCCGCCCAAAGAGCCTGTGGATATCATAGTGGCAGATGAGACTGACAGGGAGTATTCGCTGCTTTTATCGCCTAAGAAATATATCCTGGGCATGGGCATGAAGAAGGATACTCCGCTCGAAAAGATAGAGGAATTTGCTTTAAAAGTCCTGAGTGATGCGTCTGTCGGAATCGATGATATCTATGCCATCGCTACCATAGACATAAAAGAAAACGAGCCGGGACTTAAGGCATTTTCGAAAAAATACAGGATACCGGTCATAAGCTTTGAAGCGGAGCTGCTCAATAAAGTGAGCGGGGATTTTGCTTCCTCCGATTTTGTTAAAAAGACGACAGGCACGGATAATGTATGCGAGCGTGCCGCAGTGCTCTGCGCCGGCGGCGGGGAGCTGCTGGTACATAAGACTGTCGGGGGAGGCATCACCGCAGCGGTAGCGATCCGCCGCAGCTTTTAAGCGGCATCAGGTACATCCCGATGCCGAAAAGGTGGTTTTGTTATCCTGAGCGAAATGCCCCCGGTGTCATCCTGAGCGAAAGCGAAGGATCTTGACAGAAGTAAATTCATCCAAAGAGGTAAATTCTATATGAGCACACTCTACATCATCGGCATAGGCCCGGGCGCGACAGACATGATGACGTTAAGGGCCAAAGAGGCCTTAAGCAAAAGCGATATCATCCTGGGGTATAAAACCTATCTTGATCTGATAAGAAACGAATATCCCGATAAGGAATTTCATGAGAGCGGCATGCGTGAGGAGATATCCCGCTGCAGGGAAGCCGTTAAGTTGGCAAATGAAGGAAAAACCGTATCCCTCATTTGCAGCGGGGATGCGGGCGTATACGGTATGGCTTCGCCTGCGCTCACCATAGCGGCAGAGGAAGGCTTTAGTGATATCGAAGTCATAGCCGGTGTCAGCGCGGCAAATGCCGGAGCAGCAGTCCTTGGCGCGCCTCTTGGGCATGACTTCTGCGTTATCAGCTTAAGCGATCTGCTCACGCCCTGGGAGCTTATAGAGAAAAGATTACGTCTTGCAGCCGAAGGCGATTTTTGCATTTCGATATATAATCCCGCCAGCAAAGGCAGGAAGGATCATCTTAAGAATGCGGTCAATATCCTTCTTGAGATACTCCCGTCTGATCGTATCTGCGGATATGTAAAGAACATAGAAAGAGAAGGGCAGGTAAGCGGGACCTGCACTTTATCTGAACTAGCCGCTCTTGATGCGGACATGTTCACCACAGTTTTTATAGGCAATTCCCGCACTGTGCTTATTAACGGGCACATGGTCACCCCGAGAGGGTATAAAGAATAACGGCGTTTTTAAGGACACGGATAATATCATGAAAAAGATCATCATCTTTGGCGGAACAACAGAAGGAAGACTGCTTTCGGATATGCTGCTCGCGGCAGGTCTTGGGCACACTGTATCCGTTGCCACACAATACGGCAGGGAGATGCTTGAGGAAAACGAAAGGCGCAGACTGATAATCGGAAGGATGGATGCGGATCAGATGTGCGCATTCCTGCAGGAAGAGGGATTCGGGGCAGAAGATGTATGTGTTGACGCTACTCATCCTTATGCTGTGGAAGTGAGCGCAAATATCAAAAAAGCAGCCGGGAATACGCCATGCAGATACATAAGGGTTTCAAGGGATGAAGAGGCGCCTGACGTATCGGATGATCTCGTAAGTGTATTTGACGATCTGGAAAAATGCTGCAGCGCCTTGAAAGATACGCAGGGAAACATCCTGCTTACCACAGGCAGCAAGGAACTAAAGGAATACATAAGATACATGGGAGCCGATGCTCTTAAAAGGACCTATATAAGGGTATTGCCTTCTGCAGAGAGCATTAAGATCTGTGAAGATGAAGGCGTAGAGTCTAAACATATCATTGCGGCGCACGGGCCTTTCAGCCGCGAATTCAACCTTGCCATGATAAGGCAGTATGATATAAAGCATCTTGTCACCAAAGAGAGCGGAAGCCGC
Organism: uncultured Lachnospiraceae bacterium; assembly: GCA_902787595.1. Next base: position 415 of record CADAHD010000358.1, on the reverse strand, counting down.
GGCGGCTTTGATGAAAAGACACTCGCTTGCGCTGATGCGAAGATAAAGGCTTATGTTATAAAGCGCCCTGATTCTGGCAGGCTGCGGAATGGGAGCGCAGGCTGTTTATACCTGCGAACTCAAAGAGCTGATAGATAATGCTGATGCATTGTTTGGGGCAGCCAGACTTATAAAGGATATAAACAGGGCAGATAAATATGCCATGTACAGGGCGGATGATATTTCGCAAGTGCTGGATAAAAATCCTTCATACAGGAATGTGTGTGTGCTATATTCGGGAGACAGCGGCTTTTACAGCGGCGCGGCTTCGGCTAATGCTTATTTTGAAAAGAAGTATCCGGATGCGGAGATAAGGATACTGCCGGGTATTTCTTCGGTTTCATTTTTGTCAGCCCTTAGCGGATATTCTTATGAT
>CADAHD010000357.1 GCA_902787595.1 uncultured Lachnospiraceae bacterium | reverse complement strand
CATAAAGAGAAGGAGACTGATATGACAGGTACGAGAACAATACTTCAGCAGCTTCAGGCGGGCGAGATCAGTATTGACGAAGCCGAAAGCTACTTTAACAGGGCTCCTTTTGAGGAAATGGAATATGCTAAACTTGATACCCACAGGGGGATGCGCAGCGGTTTTCCGGAAGTAGTATTCTGTCAGGGCAAGGCTGACGATCATCTGCTTGGAGTTTACAAAAAGCTTCTGGAATATGACGGCAGGGTATTGGGGACCAGGGCCAGCCGGCATCAATATGAGCTTATTAAAGCTGTAATAGAAGATGTCAGTTATGATCCCGTCTCCCGCATTTTAAAAGTGGACCGCAAGCCTTCGGAACTGAAGGGAAAAGTGGCAGTCTGCTGTGCAGGAACTGCGGATGTGCCGGTTGCGGAAGAGGCGGCCCAGACTGCAGAGTATTTTGGAACTTATGTAGAACGTGCATTTGATGTGGGTGTAAGCGGACTTCACAGGCTGCTTTCAAAAACAGAGATGCTTCAGAGCGCGAATTGTGTCGTGGCTATAGCCGGCATGGAAGGCGCGCTGGCCAGCGTTATAGGAGGGCTTGTATCAGTGCCTGTAATTGCCGTGCCCACATCGGTAGGATACGGCGCCAGCTTTAACGGACTTTCGGCGCTGCTTACAATGATCAACTCCTGTGCTAACGGGATAGCTGTAGTTAATATAGATAACGGTTATGGCGCAGGCTATATGGCAACGCAGATAAACCGTCTTGCGGTATCGAAAAACTGAAAACCGGCAGAAGAAGTATCGGAAAATTGAAAACCGGCGGAAGCGGTATCCCGAGTCAAAGCTCGTCTATACTTATTTGATTTTTTATGATAAAATAGCTATGTATGGATTTTTGACCATAAAAAAATGAGGAGGTTTATAGGATGAAGCAGTTTAAGGGTTATATGCACGGGGTAAACCTGGGCGGATGGCTTTCACAGTGCGTACATACAAAGGAGCACTATGACAGTTTTATCAACGAAATGGACATCCGTAAAATAAAGAGCTGGGGCATGGATCACGTGCGCGTTCCTGTGGACTATGATCTGGTCGAGGATGAAAATGCGAACTATAAGGAAGAGGGTTTTGCCTATCTCGATAAGGTGATCGACTGGTGCGAAAAGAGCGGGCTCAACATGATACTCGATCTGCATAAGACCTTTGGCTTTTCATTTGATGCCGGAGAGCACGAGAGCGGCTTTTTCGACAATGAAGCATATCAGGAGCGTTTTTACCGTCTCTGGGAAGAATTCGCGCATCGTTACGGCACCTTTAAGGAGCGCCTGGCTTTTGAGCTTCTTAACGAAGTTACCGATAAGGAATTCATGCCTGCGTGGAACAGGATCGCCCGTACCTGCATAGAACGCATCAGAGCCATCTGCCCCGGCATAAAGATCCTTGTGGGCGGATATTACAATAACAGTATTGAAGGACTCAAGGGGCTTGAGGATCCTTATGACGAAAATATAGTCTATAATTTCCACTGCTATGAACCTCTTATCTTTACACATCAGGGAGCTCCCTGGATCCCCAGCATGGATACTTCATTCCGCATGAGTGTGGACAGCACCTATGCCCAGTACGGAAAGTACTGCAGCGAGCAGCTCAAGGGCTTTAATGTTGATGTTTCTGCATATCCCCAGGACAAACCTCTTGGCGTTGAGTACTTTGAAGATCTGATGGAAGAAGCTGTGCGCATAGCGAATGAGAAAGATGTGGCTCTCTACTGCGGTGAATACGGCGTTATCGACAGAGCCGATCCGCAGGATGCCCTTAAGTGGTACAGTCTTATCGGAAGCTGCTTTGCAAAGCACAATATAGGCAGGGCTGCATGGAGCTATAAGAAGATGGATTTTGGGCTTTCCGATGACCGCATGGATCCGGTACGGGAAGAATTGTTAAAGCTTTTATAAAATATCATCCCCGGGGGTTATGTAATGGCGGATAATGAAAAATTAACTGCGCAGGTAGTAGGCGCATCGGCGGATAAGGCAGCTGCCGGACAGGCATACTGTGAATTGTTTGATGACCTGACCGGGCTGCCGGCTATGAATAATTTTTTCAGACTGGCAGAGCGCAGAAAAGCAGCGCTGATAGCAGAGGGCCGGAATCCTGTGCTGCTATTCTTTGATTTTAACAGAATGAAGAATTTCAATACACGCTTTGGTTTTGCTGAGGGTGACAAGCTCATCATTGCCATGGCGGAGATACTGGCAAAGCATTTCGGCAGGGAGAACTGCGGTCGTTTTGGAGGAGACCGTTTTGCGGCGATAAGCAGGGAGTGCGGACTGGAAGAAGAGCTGAATCAGATAGTGGAAGAAAGCCGGCATATGAACAATGGCAGGACTCTTTCTCTGAGGATAGGCGTATATCCGAACCGTGTAGGCGATGTGGGCATAGGCATTGCATGCGACAGAGCCAAGATGGCCTGCGACGTTCACCGCAACAGTTATGTTTCCGGCTATTCTTATTTCAGTGAAGAGATTCTTGAGGCGGGGGAAAAGCGCCGCTATATCATAGACAATCTGGATCGCGCGCTCAGCGAGCGTTGGATACAGGTTTATTATCAGCCCATTATTCGTGCAGCCAATGGCAGGGTGTGCGATGAGGAAGCTCTTGCCCGCTGGATAGATCCCGAAAGGGGATTTATGTCTCCGGCGGATTTTATTCCCATTCTTGAAGATGCAAGACTTATCTATAAGCTTGATCTGTATATGACAGAGCGCTTA
>CADAHD010000356.1 GCA_902787595.1 uncultured Lachnospiraceae bacterium | reverse complement strand
TAATGTACCGCTGTCGCCGGACCGGCGCTCTGACCTTCATGGGCACTGCCCCGTTTAGACCGTTGCGACTTAGGCCTGCGTTGGCGACTCATTGTTTATGGAAGTTTCAAAACAGCCACGACGCTTTCTGCTTTTGCTCCTGCGCCTCTGCCACGGGCCTTCCGGCTGGGGATCGCCATGCGGTAAATGTTACTTTTAACGCACACTTGTGAAAATATCTTTGGCTAAACTGCTGATTGAAGGCGATTTTCAACTGTGCTATACTTTAATAGAAAGCAACGAAGATTATCCGCCACTGAAAATCTATTATCTGATTTTTCTAGATCTCCACTGCTTTTATCCCATAATTTTTTTAAAGCAGGAGAGATAAAGAAAATGACTGTCCATACACTCTCCTGTGATATTCAATGAAAGGAGAGAATGCCTATGGACAATGAAAACACTAATGGAACGCGCATAGAGAATGAAGCGAAAAATAAGGCGCGAAATGAGTATCACCCTGCGTTATGCAATGCTATTGAACTGGAATTGTATTACGACAGGGATTGTCTGGAATTCCAGCAATCCGTGACATTAAATACCTTGCCGCGTGAGATAGATCTTTTGGTGATACGTAAAGAAAAGCCCGGCATAATAAAAAACGAGCTTGGAAAGATCTTCCGACGATGTAACATATGGGAGTTCAAAGGTTATGCAGCCGAACTGAATGTAACAGTATACTATAAAACGATGAGTTATGTTTATGAGTATCTTTCGGAGCATAAAGAACTGGACGGCATAAATGATGTGACCATATCCTTCCTGAGAGAAGGCAGGCCGGTAAAATTAATGAAATGGCTGGAAAAGGAAGGCTATGAGAAAAAGGAGTCGCCGGGGTGGATCGCGCGATACGCAAAAACGGGATATCCGAATCTGCAGATTGTCAATATAGCACATCCTAAGGCAACACCGTTGCTGAGGCTCATGTCTCATAAGGCAGAGCCTGAAGATGTTAAATGGGCATCGGAGTACACCGGCAGGTTGCCGCAGGAAGAAAGAGATAAAGCAAGGATAATAGTTGAACTGTCATACAGTGTGAATGGTGATATTAGAGGAGGCATGGAAATGGGAGGATTTTTCGAAACATATGTTGATCCCTTGACCGAGATCATAAAAGAAAAGGATGAGCAAATAGAGCAGAAGGATGAAATGCTGGAGCAGAAAAATGAAATGCTGGAGCGGAAGGATGAAATGCTGGAACAGAAAAACGAAATGCTGGAGCAAAAAGATGCGCAGATAGCAGAACTGCTGGCCAGGATTGCTGAGTTAGAGTCAGCTAAAGCCGGCTGAACCGACATTATAACATTACCGCCCCGGGGAAATCCGGGGCGTTTTTTTCACGGCATTTAAATTATGCACACGCTACAAAAGCGTGGTATATTTGACATGTACAAGACGCTAATAATCTTTAACCATATTTGATCACCGCACAATATATAGATTATCCCGCTAATTGTTTGCACATCTTGTTATTTACATATATCAGGCCAAATGATATAATGATTATGTATCTATAAATGCTACATCAGATCTCAGAAAGGAGTGGTGAGAATGAGCGTAAACGGAATTACGGGAAATGTAGCAACAGTAAGCAGTGCTGCCGAAGCTTACACCTATTCTGCAAAGGGCAAGACCGGCGCGGATAGTCTCAAAACATCTACGGCAGAAGTTAATGCAAAATCCACGGCAGCCAGTGAGGGCGTTATATTTGAGCGCAGCACCGATGCGGCAGCGGAAAAGAAAGCAGCGTCCGAAACCAAAACTTACAGACAGGATCCCGAACTGATCAGCAAGCTTAAGGCGGATGCGGAGCAGCGCACGGCGCAGCTTCAGAACATTGTAAACCAGCTTTTATCAAAGCAGGGCACTACCTTTAATATCGCTACAGGCACCAATCTTAAATCAGTCTTTGAAGGCCTGGAGGTTGATCCGGCTACTAAAGCGCAGGCTCAGGCAGACATTGCGGAAGACGGCTATTGGGGCGTAAAACAGACCAGTGAGCGCATCTTCGACTTCGCAAAAGCTTTGAGCGGAGGCGATCCCTCTAAGATGGAGGATATGCGCAAGGCATTTGAAAAAGGCTTTAAGCAGGCTACAAACGCTTGGGGCGACGAACTCCCGCAGATAAGCCAGGATACCTACGCAGCAGTCCAGAAGATGTTTGACGACTACGCAAATTCAGAAGGGAACTGACAATCCTGTTAATGCAAAACACTGACCGGTCATGTACAGCATGGCCGGTTTTTTATGCTCAGCCGGCAGGATCAATGTATCCGCTGTTTATAGTTTACAGAAGGCCGCAGCAGCCTTCCTTTCCATACCGGGTATCATGGCAGGTTACTCTGAGAAGGCATTTTACCTGTTTATGTTTATGATACGCTTATCCCGGGATCCTGCTTCGTCATTAATTTCCTTCCACAAGGAAGCTCCGTGAAATATCCCTGTTTAATAAGTCGGCAGGCGGTTGGGTAAATGCATGCTGCGGTCTTTTAAGAATCTTTATAAGACATTTCAGAATTCAAAAAAGAACATGATTTATAAATTGTATTCGTTGTGTTGATCAATCTTTGGAAATCTGCAATAGCGCATTGACCGGAAGGACCGGTATTTACGCAATGTCCTATGCGACGCATTATAAGCGAGGCTGTAGGGGAAATCAAGCCCATAAAATATTAAATCTGTTTTTTAAGATTTATGTTATCCTGATCGAGACGGGAGAAAAACTCAAAAACTTGCAAATCTATCGGGTAAAGTGTTATAATACATCGGTATGTCTGGAAAGATAAAGATAAACGGAAAACTAAGAGCTTACGTTCAGGCGCCGCTGCTGCTGGGCATTATCCTGATCCTGGTCAATCTGGGTATATACCTTGTTGACCTGCGCGCAGGTGTTATCCTCAGCGCCTTTGCAGCCGTATATGTGGTTACCATCGCCTGCATGATCATCTTTGCGCGGCCTGCCATGAATGCCGAGCTCATAAGCTTTGCTACCGAGTACGGGCAGATTCAGAAACAGCTCCTTAAAGAGCTGGAGCTGCCGCATGCGCTTTTAGACGAGAGCGGCTGCGTTATCTGGATGAACAAAGCCTTCGAAAAACTTGGCAGTAAAGACCGTTTCCACAAAAAGAATATTCATTCCTTTATGCCCGAGATGAAGCGCGAGCTCTTCCCCGAAGGTGAGGAAATAAAGGACATCGATCTGGTCTTTGAGGAAAAGGATTACAAGGCCCGCATCAAGCGCATCTGCCTTAAGGACATGGCGTCGCTTACGGATCTGAAGGAAGGCGAGGAGTATGACGGCTTCCTTTACGCCGTATATCTTTTTGACTGCACGGCCCTTAATCTGGCGCTCAAGGAACTGGACAACCAGAGCGTGGCTGTGGGCTATATTTACATCGACAATTACGAAGAGGCCCTGGCCAGCGTCGAGGACGTGGGAAGGAGCCTTCTGGGCGCCTTCATAGACAGACAGGTCAACCAGTACATCGGCGATCTGGACGGCATAGTGCGCAAGATGGAGAAGGACAAGTATTTTGTGATCCTGCGTAAGAGCGCGCTCAATCAGGCAAAGGAAGGAAAGTTCAAGCTGCTTGAAGATGTAAAGGGCATCAATATCGGCAACGAGATATCGGTAACGCTTTCCGTGGGTATAGGCATAGGCGGACTCACCTATGCGCAGAACTGCGAATTTGCCCGCAACGCGATAGACCTTGCGCTGGGCCGCGGCGGTGATCAGGCCGTGGTCAAGAACAAGGAGAATCTGAGTTACTACGGCGGCAAGAGCCAGATGAAGGAGACCACCACACGCGTAAGGGCCCGTGTCAAAGCCCAGGCTCTGGAAGAGATAATCTCTACCAGGGAAAGGATCTTTGTTATGGGGCACCGCAACGGCGATATGGACAGTTTTGGCGCGATGGTGGGAATAAAGGCGGCAGCCGCCAGCCTGCAGAAGAGCTGCTATATAGTTATCGACGAAGTGAATCCGTCGCTGCAGCCGCTGGTGGATCTGTACAAAGGGCATCCGGATTTTGAGGAAGGCTCTATAGTAACGCCCCAGCAGGCCATCGAGTTATCCGATCCCGGACATGTGGTGGTAGTGGTGGATGTAAACCGTCCCAGCATTACGGAATGTCCCGATCTGTTAAAGCGCTGCAAGACGATAGTGGTGCTGGATCATCACCGTCAGGGCCAGGAGACCATCGAAAACGCCACCTTGTCCTATGTGGAGCCCAACGCCTCCTCC
>CADAHD010000355.1 GCA_902787595.1 uncultured Lachnospiraceae bacterium | reverse complement strand
CTTATAGTTTGTCGGACTGTCTGCCAGCATCTGCAGAGGTGCGTCGTAGATGATGTACATTGCCATCTGATGAACGCGTGTTCCCTGACTCATCGGGTGGTTGTTGTTGCCGAAGAAGTTGTCGCGCGTGGCGTTGTTCATCGCTCCGGGCGTATAGTCGAGCGGTCCCGGCATCATGCGGAGGTAAGGAATGGACACGTCATAGCGTGGAAAATCGTGCATCGGACCATCGCCAACGCGCGGCTCCCATTTAGCATTCTCAAGTCCCTTCACGCCCTCGAAGTTCACCACATTGGGGTAAGCGCACTGCACTCCCATAGGCCCTCGAAGTTCACCACATTGGGGTAAGCGCACTGCACTCCCATAGGCTTCAGACCGTGGAAGTCGAGCAGCAAGTGGTGACGAGCACCCATCTCGGCCAGCTGGAACGCCGAAGCCATCACCTTCTGGTCATCGCGGTCGAAGAAATCTATCTTGAATCCCTTCACTCCCATTGCCGCATAGTGGCTCATTACAGCCTCCGTGTCCTTGAGCATATTGCGCCAACTGCTCCACAAGATGATGCCTATGCCACGCTCCTTAGCGTATGCAAGCAGTTCGGGAAGGTCTATCTCACTGCTCAATTCCATAAGAGACTCCTCGCCACTCCATCCTTCATCTATGATAATATACTCATACATCTATCTTACCTCCCACTACTCTTTCTATATCCTGCATGGACATAAGATTTCCGCTTAACATATCGGAAATAAACATCAGCTCCTCCTGGGCTGTGCCAGCATCTTCACCGCCGCCCCAGGCCACGGACATCAGATGGCTCATCTTTACCGACAGCATATCCATTGCTTTCTCAAACACCTTGGGTTTAGTAGCCGAAAGGTCAACTACTCTTCCGCCGTATTTATCTCCTATCTCGTCGGTACGCATACCGCCAAAGCTGGAGGCAAACTCGGGATTGCCCAGACCGTGTTTGTGTCCCGTCATATTTACCACGCCGGGCGCATCGCTTTCAAAACCTACCAGCAGCCCCGTGTATGTCTTCTCATCGCCTTTATCGACATGCATGTATATATGACCGCAGCTTCCGTCGTTTTTAAGCTGGCGCATCTTTCCCTCATAACCGGCAACGCCGTCATTTCCCAGTCCGCCTATAGCCACATTCATTCCTCTCTGACCGAAGAAATGTCCTATGGACTTCTTCTCTACCAGAGACGAATTCTTGTCACCCTTCTTTTTCTTGGCGATCTTATGAGTTGCGGCAGATCTTACCTTAAAGCCGGCCTTAAGTCCGCCATCACCACCCGTCATCTTTTCCATAGTCGCGGTATTTCCGGGGAGCACAAAGGCCACTCTTGAGCAATGCGCAAACGCCGTGGCTACGCCGCCCTCCCAGTCGCGCTTTACCTTAACTTTGCGCCCGTCGGAATTCTGCTCGGTATCCTTGCGCTGCAGTCTGCCCAAATGACAGGCAAGCAGCGTCTTAGCTATAAAAATCTGTGAATCGGCGTTCGCCAGCACCTGTTCCTTATCTGCCCCGTTTGGATCCAGCTGTGGACCGGTATATATCGTGGCGCTCATGATGCGCTGGTTGCAGAGATCCTCAACCTGACGCCAGGTCTTAGCATCCACATTCTTCAAAAAGCCACTCTCTAATTTCCCGCCGTTCATCAGTATTGATACGCCTATCCTGAAAAGCGGGTTCATCATCTGGGGAACGCCTCCTGCCTTAAAAAGCGCATTGACTATATCGTCAGCCGAGTTTCCCTGCAGATTGTCTATACGCAGCTGCTCCATATAGTTTTTAGCCGCTACGCTGCGAAGGAGGGGATCGAGCTGCTGAAGATTGGAATAATCGCCTTCCATAACGCGCAGCATAAGAGCTTTCTGAGTGATCTTCTCACTTTTCTTAGCGCTTCTGGGAACTTCCGTCACTTTTGCCAGCACTTTCTTCTGAATATGATCGGTCTCCAGCTCACCCTCGCTTACAAATCTTAAATGGGCGGTCTTTTCCTTGGTTTCGTAATCTTTTTTCTCGGTATCCTCTTTCACCGACCTTGCTTTTTTCTTGTCAAAGTGGCTCATCTGCGGAGGGAAAGTATCCTTCGGTTCATAGATATGCCGTTTGGGAAGCCTTTTTTCCAATACTTTTCCCATTCCTTCAAGCTTGGGCAGATGCGCTTCCGCATCTGTATATCTGCGCGCAAATAAAGCCTGCTGCCTGTCGGTAAGACGAAGCCTGGCTGTGAGTTTCAGCCGTTCTTCGCTGATCGCAACACCGCTCTTAAACGCAGCCTGCTTATCCCTGCCGAGCTGTTGCTGTCTGTGTGCTTCCTTCAGGGCCAATTCGGCCGTTCCCATCTTCTGATATTCTTCCGATTCATAATGCGTAAACCTGACGCCGGAGAACATCTTCTCTTTGTGCTTCTGGATCTCATTTCTTGTGCCCGGTGGCATGACATATACCTCCTTTTTTGCGGCTAAAATATCAATCGCCTGAAACAATTCTATTTTACATAAAAACAGGCGCGCCCGCAAGCACGCCCGTTTTATATTTTATGTTTTATTGCTTCTTTGCAAATACAGGATAGAGTTTAACAGTCTTTCCTTTTTCCGGGATCAGATCTTCAAGCGATACACTGTCACCCGTTTCAAATTCTGCCTCCGTCCCATATTTAACCCTTGTCCATCCGATAAGCTCAAGAGAGGTATCTTTAGCTGTTATCGTACTTCCGTCAGCTATCGTAACATTCTGTACGTTCTCATTATCCAGCGAATATGCTCCCTTCCAGCTCTTTGCCTTGCCTTTCATCTTAACCTTTTTACCGTCCAGTTTAGCTGTCTTGTAGTACTTAACGGTATACTTATTTGCGCTGAACTTAGCCTCAAGGATCAGCTCTCCTTCCACAGCATACTTGGTAAGCGTTGTTGCGGTTAAAGCTGATAGCTTTTTGGTCTTTTCCTTCCCTTTTTTATCCGTGTAAGTGCAATAGGTATAACCTTTTCTTACAAGCTTATGAAGAGATGCCTTATTGCCTTTTTTGTTAAGCGTGTAATAACTATCCTGCTCATCCCCGCCATTGGTCACAAAGGTAACAAAAGCTGTAACGGGGACTTTCTTCTTTCCGGGAAGCGTTATCTCTTCCCCGTCGTTGGCTGCCCCCTCTGTAACCGTCACCTTGCAGCTGGCCTGTTTTCCGCCATCTACAGTCGTAACCGTGATCGTTGTCTCACCAACAGCCACCGCTTTAACCACACCATTATCCACGGTGGCAATACTGCTGTCAGCTGTACTCCAGCTTACATCCTTGTTGGCGGCATTTGAAGGCGTGACCGTAGCCGTAAGCATTACAGTCCTTCCAACTTTGATATCTACAGATGTTTTATCCAAAGTAATACCGCTTACAGGCACATCGCTGCCATCCTCTTTTTTCCAAGTGATCGTTCCGCCGTAATCTTTGAGCACATCACTCTTCCATGACTTATCATTAGACGGATAATATGCATTTGCCTTAACATTATAGAACGCATTATTTGCAAACGTCTTGGGAGCATTACCATAAAAATGGATCTCATCAAGCATGTAGCAGTTACCAAAAGCATAATCCCCGAGTGATCTTAATGACGAATTGATCTCTACTCTCTTTACCTTGGCGTAAACTGCTTTTGTTTCATCCTCATAAGTTCTGAACAGATTAGCCGGTATCGACTCAACATCACTTCCGAATATCACGTTCATTCCATCAACTGCTCCGGCATTATAGAATACCGCATATGATTTAGCATTAATGTCTGTATATATGTC
>CADAHD010000354.1 GCA_902787595.1 uncultured Lachnospiraceae bacterium | reverse complement strand
CCCTTTTATCGTTTAAGAGTTCCTCCACTGCGTCCACTTTATCCGCCGGAAGCAGTTCGGCTCTTACTTCATCAATCCCCAGATCCTCCGCCACACTCCCGGCCACATGTTTTGAATCGCCCGTAAGCATAACGCTGCGGCGTACTCCGGCTTTCTTAAGAGCACTTACTGCTTCCTTTGCAGTGGGTTTTATCACATCGGATATCAGGATGTGACCGGCATACTCACCGTCTACAGCCACATGTACGATAGTTCCGACATAATGGCATTCCTTAAACTCTATGTTGCGGCTCCTCATAAGCTTATCATTACCTATAAGGATGTTTTTGCCGTCTACAACTGCGGTGATACCGTTACCGCCTATTTCCTCAACACTGCTTACACGCTCGCGCAGTATCCTGTGCTCTCCGTGTCCCATCTTTTTCTTTTCGCAGGGTACGGGGACTGCCTCGCCGGTTTCTTCATTTGTCTTCCATACCAGTCCTTCCTGATACGTCTTTATAATACTCTTTGCGATGGGATGTGTCGAGAAGCATTCTGCATGAGCTGCATATTCCAGCAGTTTTTCATTATCTATAGCCGAATGGTGTATGCCGTTAACTTCAAACACACCCTTTGTCATGGTCCCTGTCTTGTCAAAAGCCACAATACGTGTCTTTGAAAGAGCTTCAAGATAGTTGGAACCTTTAACAAGTATGCCCGCATTTCCGGCACCGCCTATGCCTGCAAAGAATGTAAGCGGGATACTTATGACCAGCGCACAGGGGCAGCTTATAACAAGAAAGGTAAGTGCGCGGTATATCCAGCTTCCAAGGGCAGGATCTTTTCCCATGATAAACAGGGCAAGCGGCGGCAGCAAAGCCAGGGCCAATGCTCCCGCACAGACTGCAGGCGTGTAATACCTTGCAAACTTGGAGATAAAATCTTCCGACTTTGACTTTCTGGACGATGAATTCTCTACCAGATCGAGTATCTTCGAAACCGTGGACTCTCCAAACTCTTTAGTGGTCTTTACCTTTATGACCCCCGTCATATTAATGCAGCCGCTGATAACCTCATCGCCTTCCATAGCCTCGCGTGGAATGCTCTCACCCGTAAGTGCGCTGGTATTTAAGGTGGTACGGCCTTCTGTCACTATCCCGTCGATAGGCACTTTTTCTCCGGGCTGCACCACTATTATGCTTCCCGTCTCTACTTCATCGGGATCGACTTTCTCAAGCGCTCCGTCTTTTTCTATATTGGCATAATCCGGCCGGATATCCATAAGGGCGCTGATATTTTTGCGGCTTTTGCCCACAGCATAACTCTGGAAAAGCTCACCTGTCTGATAAAAAAGCATTACGGCTATGGCTTCGGTATAGTCACCGTTCTTTTCTACCAATGCTACCGCTATGGCACCTATAGTGGCTACAGCCATAAGGAAGTTTTCATCAAATATCTGCCGGTTTAAGATCCCCTTTAAAGCTTTCTTAAGGATATCATAACCTACGACCAGATAAGGGATCATATACAGTATGAACCACACCGGCTCATGTACGGCTGCGGCCCTGATGATATTACCGTTTTCATCAAGCTTATCCGCCCCTAGAAACTCATACGCGAAATGCAGTGCCACCATCAGCACCGCAGCGATTATGATGCGTATGAGCATTTTCTTTTGTTTTTTATTCATAAGAATATCTCACAATCATCCTCAACCTTTTTACAGTTCTTGAGCACATCCTGCATGACCGCTTTGGGATCTGCACCGTCTTCAAACTCAACGTTCATCTTAAGCGCCATAAAGTTTACAACGCAATCCTTAACGCCGGCTGTCTTCTTAGCTGCCTCTTCCATCTTGTTAGCACAGTTAGCGCAGTCAACATCGATCTTGTAAGATTTTTTCATTTTTATATTCCTCCGTATGTCTTTTTACAATGTTACATATGAACACTTATTCATATGTTTGAGTATATGATACCTCGCCTTATTATTCCTGTCAATATCTCATTTTCCAAAATGCCTAAGTTTTTTCCCCCCGCACCGTGACAAGGATTATAGCTGCAAACATGATGATGCAGCCAATGATCTCTCTTATACTCATATGCTCGTGTAATACCAAAACACCCGTGATCACCGCAAATACAGATTCAAGACTCATAAGAAGCGAAGCGGTCGCAGGTTCCGTATACTTCTGCCCCGTCATCTGAAGCGTATATCCTATCCCGCCGGATACAATGCCGCAATATAAAATGGGAACAGCCGCAGAAATAAATTTATCCATCCCCGGCTTTTCGATCATAAGCGCCACTATGACGGAGATGACCGTAGCAGTGGCAAACTGTATTGCCGATATGCATATGGCGTTACCGCGCGCCGCAAAATGATCGCAGCATAAAATATGAAAGCTGAAAAAGAATGCGCATATACAGACATAGATATCGCCCGGCGAAAAACTCAAGCCCTCATTCATGCACAGAAAATACATCCCGGCAACACCCATCAATACTGCGATCCACACGATCACGGAGCTTTTTTTCTTAAGGATGATAAGTCCCAGAACCGGTACCAGAAGGATATACATGGCAGTAATGAAACCTGCCTTACCCGCAGTGGTATAGACCAGACCTGTCTGCTGCAGTATACTGCCAAGTGACAGGAAGATGCCGCAGAATATACCGCCCAAAACAGTATGTTTCTTATATGCTTTGGGATCCGCTGCCGCTTTTCCGGCAAGGTTTTTCTTTTCCTTATTCCAGCTGAATATGGCAAGTATGCCTATAAAAACAGCAGC
>CADAHD010000353.1 GCA_902787595.1 uncultured Lachnospiraceae bacterium | reverse complement strand
CTGCCTTAGTTTCACCGCAGGCACAGAGCATCAGCGCAGTAAGCAGCGCCGGCCATATCATCTTCTTTTTCATCCTATGCTCCTATTTCTTATGGCAGAATGCATACCAGGAACCGTATGTCCCATCGTCATATAAATACGATACAAACACCTGTATTTTATTCTTATGCAGACTTACTACGGTATATGCGGTTTCGGAAGGATCATCAGGTATCTTAAAATACGTTCCCTCATAATACGGTCCGTCATCCGTCTGCCATTGTGCAATATCACTCTCATTCGTTCCGTATGCACCCTTTGTGATAAGCTGTAGCATATCGTCTTCGATAATAAAGCTCATGCTTTCGTTATTATCTGCAGGAACCTCTTCGCTTCCTTCTACCGTATATCTGTCTACTATCCATTCACCCTGTATATCATCCAGGGCAAAATTACCCTGATCCCAGGCATCGGACCATATTGTCTTGTAGAAATAATTCGTACCTCTTCCGTCTTTTAATTCACCCATATCGATCATAACATGGTTTATTGAAGTAAGGTTAAACGCCATTGTCGATCCGAAATCCTCTTCGGGTATCCTGTAACATTCCGCATATGTCAGAAAGATCTTATCTCCGTACTTAAATGCTTCCTGAACGAAATCCCAGCTGTTGAACAGGCGGTCTTCCTGATCGTCCGGCCACGTAATGAAATTATCATAAGAAGCTTCCACAAAGTTTTCGGTATCTGTATAATATCCGACTGTTCCATGTTTATAGTCACTGAAGCCCACTTCGTCCGGTGCATGCTCTCCCCAGAGTATGTTTCCCTGCTGATCCAGAAACAAGCTTCTCTCAAAACCGTCCTCAAAAGTAACCATGGGCTGCAGGCTGTTCTCTTCATTTACATTGCCCGTGTATACAATGCTGGCATTAAGATAATGTACCGCCCCGTCGTAATATCCGCAGACTATCGCAAAATCACTTACTGGTGGATACAGTAAAGACAAAGCTGTTTTCCTGTGGAGAAATAAACAGTTCAGTACCGAAGATGTCTATGATCTGATCAATGATCCTTTCATCACAGCGGAAAGTAACATGCATGGTATCACCGGCAAACCCTACGAAATATGACGAATATCCGATCGCATCCGTAGTATCAGCGATAAGCTCACCACTGCTGTACAGATTCGTTATCATCCGGCCATTTGCCGATAATTCCGCTATCGCTACATATTTACCGTCATCCGATACTCCCACCGGAACACCATTATAATAGTTAAAATCCTCAATACCGTCAGGCCTTATCAGATTGCAGCCTCCCCTGCCGTCCGCTATAAGGAAACCATCCTCTGTAGCATACATATGCCCGCTGCCATATACGCCGGCTATGGTCTTTACTTCATCACGGCCGATATCATAATACGAAAGCATCGAGCTGTACTCTGCATTATCTTCTCCCAGAAAGACATTCCCTGTTACCGTACGCTCTATCGCATACGGATCGTACTCTCTGAAATACAGCTTATCTCCGATCAGAACAGTCTCGTATCCGTTATGGATCACCTGATCGTTTGCGAAGAAACTGCTCCACTCACCTTCTGTCTCCGGTTCAGGCCCGGGCTCAGGCGCCGGCTCGGTCGGTACCGGTGTCTCCACAGGCTTCACTTCTGCCTGAGTCGGTTTATTATCATCACCTTCGTATATTCCCCTGCTTCCGGGTTTATCACCCGTGCACGCACATAGCATTACTGCTGTTAAGATAAAACTTCCGGTTCTTAAGAATTTCCTTTTCATAATACGCTCCCTTGATCATCATAAAAACTTTTTAACGAGTGGTATACGCTTTAATACAAAAGTTATTACCGTCCCCAATGTAAAACTTAGTACCAGCCATCCAAGTGAGAAAAGTATATTGGTATAAGAATCTCCGAAGAGGTCGGTATACGGTGCATAAAACGCCCTCTTGAAAAAAGGGTCCAGCAGGTAAATCCCGAAAGTAAGCGGTGCGATAAAACGTACACACTTTGCAAAAACAGAGCCGTCCATATCCCTGTGCATCGTGAGTTTCTTTACCGTAAGGAATATGGTGAACGTATACAGCCATGAATACATCTGCCAGTGCGGCCGCAGAAAGTATAGGCCGGATATCAGCATTCCTGTAACGCAGCCTGCATATAATAAAACAAAATGTTTTGCTTTAAGCGAATCTATATCTACTTTACGATCCAGATAATACCCGCACAGACTGAAAAAGAACGCGTCAAAGAGCGAAAGCGGGAAAAACAGATCCTCGGTAAATCCCAAAGTATCGTTAAAGCCCATATCAAAAATATGATTCTGTACCGGAACAAGGTTTTCAAAAAATATGTGTATCGCAAGCAGCAGGAGAAATTCCCCTCTCCCCATATTCTTTGCTGCCGGACGCAAAAACGGAAGAAGGAACAGAAGCGAGAGATAAGCGTACAAAAACCAGTAAAACTCCGTACCGTCCAGACCGTTGGCAAAGAAGGCCTTTAGATACCCCCACCAGCTTATATCCGCTTCAAAACCATGCTTTACCGCTACCAGGGCATTGGTAATATACATGCCTGTAAAGACAACAAAAAGCACTGCTGCGATCCTTAATATCCTTTTTCTGAATAATTCGGAAATGCTCTCCTGTTTATCCAAAAGGAGCATTCCCGTAAGCATAAAGAATATCGGAACATCAGTAATGATCACAAACGAAAGAAGCCCGTCAAAAAGTGATAACGGAAACGCATGATAGGTATGCAGATCCACGGACGGCAGATGATTTAAGATGACCAGCATGGTTGCTGCCACCCGCAGTATATCCGGATATAATAATCTCTTTCTTTCGTTACTCATTTTCTCTTTCTTTTCTGCTTGCGCAGTTTGCCCAGCATATGTACCGGGCGGTTTACCAGATCCATTGCCGACCTTACTTTGATCGCTGCATACATCCGCTCCTGATATATCTTTCCGACATATACCATATTACGGCGCTTTGCTTTCTTCAGATCCTGATCAAAGATATTACGAAGAAAAGCATCTGTATAATCTTCCTTAAGGCAGGCATCACCGATGCTGCCGGGCAGCACCATAGGTGCCTTCATCATAGCCAGATATTTTTCATCATCCTCCCATACTGCCTTTACGGCCCCGACCGCTTCTGCGGTATTTTTATACTTCATGCAGTTGATAAACGCCGCGGGGTTAAACTCATTCTCTATTCCCGGATCCCCCCAGTAGATGGGGACGGTCTCTCCGGCAAAAGCCTGCAGTATCTTCTCCGTAACATAGCCGGGAGTGCACGAATTCTCGTATGCAAGAGTAAAGCGGTAATCACGCTCAAATGCTATCTTATCCTTAACGGGATGGCCTATATTATTACCGTATCTTCCGCCGCTGTCTACTTTCTTAAAAGCATCCAGCGCATTGAACATAGCCTCTCTTTCACCGGAGGCATCCGGATTGGAAACAACACGGTTACAGAATTTCTTTTTAGCAAGATAATACTCATCACTGTGAGTATGCTTCTTAAGCGCAGGCTCGATATCCTTATCATACAGCGCATAGTGCGGCAGACGCAGATACCTGTCCTCAAAAGTGATGTGATTAAAACCCATGGCATAATCGTACAGATTAAAATCGGGTATCACATTTTCTCCCATGTAGAGGATCTTGACACAATTCCGGTAGCGGAAATGTTTCTGGGAAAAGTAAGAACAGAAAACATAATCCGGATGATCGCTGATCTCCACATTATAATATTTTTT
>CADAHD010000352.1 GCA_902787595.1 uncultured Lachnospiraceae bacterium | reverse complement strand
TCTTCAAGGATATCGATGACGACTAACACGTTGTCGATATCCATTTGTTTATAGTCAAGTGACTTTCCCGTGACTTTGTTTTCGCGCTCAGAGAGCTCATCCAGTTCATCCCAGTCGACAAGGCAGGCGTGCTGTTTGTTGGCGGTATCTTTGGAGATACGGATGCGGTTGGTTACCTGGGCGCGTTCCTGTTTCTGATATTCCTTTGCGCGTTCATCCCAGGTTTCCCTGCTCATCGGCGAATAACCCATGGTATAGTGAAAGGCGTTCCATCTTAAGTGCTCGGTCTGTCCCAGATTCTGAAGCTTGCCTTCTGATACCAGATCCCTGCGGTCGGCGTGCAGACGGTGGAGCAGAGAGGTGAGGAAGTCTGTGCTGGCGCGGCAGCTCATCCGGCTGAAATAATCGCACTTAAGCCACTGTTCCTGGATGGAGCCGTTCGGATCGTTATAGTAATGGTTTATCTTCTTTGCATTTGAGTCCATATCGCCGTCATAAAGGATGTCGGCGTCATGCAGGCTGGAGGTTTCGTTGACATCGTTCATCTTGTGGCAGATGACAGTGCCGGAACAGCATTGGTAAACCGGCAGATTATTGCCGTTCTTGATGAGCATCTCCAGTATATCATCAGCGATGCCGCGGCCTTTTAAAAGGTTGCCGGTAGCGATGACCACATATTTGAGAGTCTTTGCATGAGCCAGCAGGAAAGAGCAGAGCTGCTGGCTTTCTCCGCTGTACGGCTCGAAACGCACATTATAAGCCTTGAGCATTGCTTCGTAACGGGTGCAGAAGAAACCGTCTATCTGCTCGATCATGGGATCGAATACATACGCATGGAAGTCACTGCCTGCGAACTGGCCGTTTGCTATAAGTTTTTTAAGGACTTCCTGCCCCATGCGGCCAAAGCCTACCAGCAATACTTCCACATTTTCCGTAGCCCTGCAGTTTTCGTCAAAGTTTATGACATTGCATATGGGATATTTCTGCATCAGCAGACGGGCGGTGAGCTCCGAAGTGTCGAAGGTTTTTACATCGCCGTAGCCGTAGTGATCGGCATCAGCCTGAAGGCCTGCGCCGTGCCTTTCCTCACGTCCCAGCAGCACCAGGGAGGTGTGGTCCGTGGGAATATTTGCCTTCTGCAGAAGGTCTCTGAGGTGGAGCACGTAATTATGATTGGAGTTTTCATCGGGAGAAAGCGCGTATACTCTTAATCTGCCTTTCCGGGGTTTAACGGACAGAAGGTTCAGGAAACCATCGCCGGGGCCTATGGCTGTTTCGTCGGAGAAGAGTACTGCGCCCATTGTACGTATGGCTGTTTCCTGACCGGAATCGGCTTCGCCGACAAATACTACGGAAACGCGTCTGTTGGCGGCCAGATGTCTGCCAAGTATAATGGAACTGTCGGTGATCCCATAGATAAGCTCAACATCACGGACATTTAAGAGTATCAGCTGAAGCTTGCGGATAGCTCCTTTTCCGAGGGTGAGTATGGCGGCGCTGGCCATTGAATAGTATGCCAGGAAATGTATGATCCAGAAAATGACCATCCAGATATTACTGGTGGAACCGGATATCTCAAGGGCTTCCGAAACTACCTTTTCGTTATTCATGCCCACATACATACGGCCTACATCCACCAGCGTCTTTAACATGCCTGAGATGTGCGATAAGACGCCGTCGTGTCCGTGGCTGTAGCCAAAACCGTACATTATGATGCCGCCTCCGGCAGAGATAAAGAAGGCGATACCCATTAGCTTTTCTCTTTGCTTTTGTTCAAGGGCAAGGTAGAGTATCAGGGCCAGGAAAACGGCGGCAGATAATACTATCACAGTAACATCGGTAAGCATTTTGTTTTCTCCTTTATGGTTTTATATCGTGACTCAGCCAAGACGCGCTCTTGCTTCGCTGAGACTCAGATCGTTGGCGCGCGCGTATGCGGCTATATCTTCAAATTCCGCTTTGCTTCTGTTTACACCGTAGCCGGAGGATTCTTTATAACGGACGCCGTTTTTTTCGATGAAGCGCCGATCAAGTACATAACGGCCCATCCTGCATTCGCGTATGCCTATCGTGCTGGTATGTTTATAGATAAGCTTTATCATATCTTCTTTATGCTCATCATCAGTTATAACGGTGAGCAGCGTGCCGGGGCGTCCTTTTTTCATAAGAACGGCAGTGCAGTATACATCCCTGGCCCCGGCGGCCATCAGTTCTTCGCAGGCAAAGCCCAGGTCCTCTGCGGTCATGTCATCTATGTTGCAGGATAATTCCGTGATCTGATCGCTGCTGCCGGCAGTCTCGCCTATGAATGCCCGCAGGCAGTTGGCAACGGGGAAATCTTTCTTTCCGCAGCCGTAGCCGATGGCGCTGCTGCTCATGATCGGCATGGGGCCGAATTCATCGACAAAATGCTTAAGCAATGCGGCGCCGGTGGGAGTGCAGAGTTCGCCTTTGATCTCGCCGTTGCTGTAAGATGGGATGCCCTGCAGTATGTAAGCGGTAGCGGGCGCCGGAACGGGCAGGATGCCGTGAGCGCACTTTACCGTGCCGCTGCCTGTATGAACGGGAGAGCATATCACCTTATCCGGCGCAAGCTCCTTCATGAGCATGCACACGGCGGTTACATCTGCGATGGCGTCCATGGTGCCCACTTCATGAAAATGTATTTCCGATACGGGGCGGTTGTGCGCGTGGGATTCGGCTTCCGCTATAAGCCCGTAGACTTCCATGATATCATCCTTAACATCATCATCTATATCCAGGAAATCCACTATAAAGCGGATCTGCTCAAGAGAGGAGTGATGATG
>CADAHD010000351.1 GCA_902787595.1 uncultured Lachnospiraceae bacterium | reverse complement strand
CATCTGTTCGGATATAATCAGGCTTTCTGATAAGATCGCAGGGCTTATCGTAGTGGCTAATACCTTTCCTGCAGATGATGACAGCTATGATGAAGAGACAAAAGCTTATGTACGCCTGAACAATACACTTACTGAGAAAATTCGCCTTTTGGCAGACAGGGTGGTGGATGTATGAAAATATTAAGACGCATAGCGGTAAGTCTTTCACTTTATTCGCGCATACCCATGCCGCGCTTTTACTGGGAAGATGAAGATATGAAAGAAAGCCTTATGTTTTTTCCGCTGGTGGGAGTGATCATAGGCTTTGCGGAGCTTGCAGCTTATCAGTTGAGCAGGTATTTCGGCCTGCATCATCTGGCGACTATTGTTGTAATGCTGCTGATACCCATAGCCATAACCGGGGGCTTTCATCTCGACGGTTTCATGGACACAACAGACGCCATAAAGTCTTACCGTTCAAGAGCAGATAAGCTCAGGATACTCAAAGATCCTCATGTAGGCGGTTTTGCCATCATAGGGCTGGTGAGCGCGCTGCTGATATTTTTGGCGGCAGCCATGGTGATATATGAAAAGGGTGATTATCTTATAATGCTGAATGTGGCTGTATCCTTTGTTTTCAGCAGATCGCTGAGCGGTCTCTTATCTGTCATACTGCCAAAGGCGCGGACCGAAGGAATGCTGTACAAGGAAACCAAAGGCGTGGGTAACCGCGTTACGGGCATGCTGCTGGCATGGTATATACTGGCGCTGGTGGCGGTATTTGTTATTGACGCCGAGACGGCGCTGCTTACCGTGGCAGTATATATGGCCTGCCTTATCAGATACAGGAATATGACAGATAAGGAATTTGGCGGAGTTACCGGAGATACCGCAGGATATTTTGTAACAGTCAGCGAATTATGGAATATAGTGCTGCTGGCTTTGTTGTGTCTGGTGAGATGAGACTGTATCTGTATTTACATCTGACAGCTTTTGCAGCAGGCTGCATACTTGATCTGATAATAGGCGATCCTTATAGATTACCGCACCCGGTAAGGGCTATAGGCAGCCTTATATCAGCGCTGGAAAAGAAGCTTTATATCAGCCCGGATGCACAGGGCTTTGCAGACCGCAGCAAAGATTTAAAACGCAGGGGAACCCTGCTTTTTATGACAGTGATAATGCTGACTGTACTGTTTACGGCGGCTCTTGTAATATCGGCTTATCTGATACATCCATATGCGGGGGCGGCGGCAGAAGCGATACTCACCTGCTATATACTGGCCGGAAGGTGCCTGTGTAACGAAAGCATGAAGGTAAGCCGCGATCTTAAAGCAGGAGATATGGATAAGGCGCGCTTCGATCTTTCGATGATAGTGGGACGTGATACGGATAAGCTGGACGAAGCCGGAATGATCAGGGCAGCAGTGGAGACTGTTGCGGAGAATGCATCCGATGGCGTGATAGCGCCTTTTATATATACCTTCGCCGGCGGTCCCATAGCGGGGCTTTTGTATAAGGCGGTCAATACCATGGACTCCATGATAGCTTATCATAACGAGCGGTATGAGTATTTCGGAAGGACTGCGGCAGCAGCGGATGACGTGCTGAACTTTATCCCGTCGCGTTTATGCGCGCTGCTTTTTTGCATAGCTTCGGTCTTTGCGCCCTTTGCTGATGCAGCAGATGCTTTCCGCATATGGAGGCGCGACAGGCGTAAGCATCAAAGCCCCAATTCAGCGCAGAGCGAGAGCGCCTGCGCCGGAGCGCTGGGGATAAGACTGGGCGGTCCATGCAGCTATAAAGGCGTTCCTTCCATGCATCCTTACCTGGGAGATGATAAACGGCCGCTGATCGTTAAGGACATCGCGCGGGCGAACATACGTCTTCGCGCTACGTAAAACTACAGTATGTCCAATATCACCCCCATGGAGGTCCGCATCATGCCACACGGCGGCGACATATACAGAAATAAAGTTAATATCGACATGTCCGTCAACTTAAATCCTTACACCATTCCGGACAGCATCTTCGCTTCTTTGGAATCCGGACTTAAGGCTTCCGGCGCCTATCCGGATATCGATCAGCAGAGCGTGCGCTGTGCTCTTTCTACGATCGACGGTCTGGATAGTTCATGCTGCCTGGCAGCTAACGGCGCATCGGAACTTATCATGGCGGTAACGGCAGCCATAGCACCGAAAAAGGCGGCTATAGTCTGTCCTGCTTTTTCGGGTTACAAAAGAGCACTCAGCCGTCTTGATGAATGTGAAGTGGGATACATCTGCTTAACTGAGGAAAACGGATTTGAATTTACTAAAGATGTGGCAGGGCGCATCCCCGCGGATACGGACCTTGTCTGTATCGCCGATCCCATCAGTCATACGGGAAAGAATATTGATGATACCGTTCTGGATAAACTGCTGGAGTATTCCGAAGCACATGGCATAAGTGTGGCCTTGGACGAGAGCTTTTTCTTTCTGTCCGAAAGGATGAGTGAATATGTGAAACGCGATACTGCAGCGTATATAAAGCGTTATCCGGGGCTGTATATCATACGTTCGTTTACCAAAATTCTGGCACTGCCCGGTATCAGGATGGGATATCTGATATCCCGGCCTCAGAATATAGAGAGAGTAAAAAGGCAGCTTCCCGAGTGGAACCTGAGCATACCGGCACAGTACTGTATGGAGGAGTGTGCGAAGCTGCTTAAGGAAGGCGGCTTTGTTTACGATTCGCTTAAGCTCATATCGAAGGGACGCGGCTTTCTTAAGCAGGGCATTTCAGATGCGGGGTATACTGTATTTGACAGTGATACCGTATATCTGTGCTTTAAGGCGGCTCCGGGATTGTACGCATATATGCTGGATCACGGCATATTGATACGCGATCTTCAGAATGAAGAAGGCTTTGGGAGCGGATATTTCCGTATAGCAGTAAAGGATGATGCGGAAAATGCTGAGTTTGTCCGTTTGCTGAAAGAATATGGTGAATGAGGAGGAACTGATCTTATGCAGATATATGATCTTGGACCCGCAGAGATAGAAGCTAAATCTTTTGAGATACTTACGGAAGAACTTGCGCAGAAGGGAGTAGTCCTTACGGGAGATACCGCGCCTGTGATAAAGCGCTGCATTCATACCACGGCAGACTTTGAATATGCAGGCAGTCTGGTATTTTCCGATAATGCCGTGTCAAAGCTTAAGGAGCTTATACGTTGCGGCGCAGACATAATAACGGATACCAACATGGGGCTGTCCGGGATAAATAAAAAGGAACTGGCTAAATACGGAGGCGAAGTAATCTGTTATATGGCTGATGAAGATGTGGCAAGGGAAGCTAAGGAAAGAGGCATCACACGCGCTTCGGTCAGTATGGAGCATGCAATGAAACATAGAAAGTCGCTTATCTTTGCGATAGGGAATGCCCCCACTGCGCTCATAACGCTGTATAACGCATATAAGGAAGGCAGATACAGTCCGGCATTTGTAATAGGCGTGCCGGTAGGCTTTGTAAACGTGGAGGCGGCTAAGGAACTGATAATATCCACAGATATCCCGCATATAGTAAACCGCGGCCGCAAGGGCGGCAGCAACGTGGCAGCGGCGATCTGCAACGCGGTATTATATGCGATGAAAGATTGAGCCGGGCGGGCCCCTTCTTGTGACTATGTCATCCTGAGCGAAGCACCTCTGGTAATGTCATCCTGAGAGAAGCGTCTCTGGTAATGTCATCCTGAGCGAAGCGAAGAATCTTAATATACATACTACAGGAGTAAAAATATGACCTACGGTTTTACCACAGGCAGCTGCGCTGCGGCGGCAGCAGGCGCTGCAGCCCGCATGCTTTTTGGCGGAAAAGAAACAGATAAGATCACCATAATGACTCCTGCGGGGATCGAGTATAACGCCGATATTCTGGATATAACCATCTCACACGATCGCGTCTCCTGCGCTGTCAGGAAATTTTCCGGCGATGATCCGGATATCACAAACGGCACGCTGATCTATGCGTCTGTAAGGCCGGTAGCCGACGGCATGGGAGAGGTTTATATAAAAGGCGGCATAGGCGTGGGAATAGTCACGCGCCCGGGGCTTGATCAGGCTGTAGGTGAATACGCCATCAACTCCGTTCCCAGACAGATGATAAAGGAAACGGTAAGCGATGCCATGGAGCAGTATGCTTTCACGGATTCCATGGAAGTCACGATATCCGTTCCCGAGGGTGAAGAGCTTGCTAAAAAGACTTTTAATCCCAGGCTTGGCATAGAAGGCGGCATATCCATAATAGGTACGTCAGGCATAGTGGAGCCCATGAGCACAAAGGCGCTCATCGATACCATCAGGGTGGAGCTTAATCAGCAGAAAGCTGAGGGAGCAGAAGTGGCTGTGGTGGCACCCGGCAATTACGGACTTGATTTTATGCGTGAACATTACGGCTTTGATCTTGATAAAGCCGTCAAATGCAGTAACTTCATCGGCGATACCATAGATATCGTTAAGGAGCTGGGTTTTAAGAAGATGCTGCTCTGCGGGCATATCGGAAAGCTTATCAAAGTATCGGGCGGAATAATGAACACCCACTCAAAGGAAGCAGACTGCCGCATGGAGCTTATGGCAGCAGCAGCGCTAAGGGCCGGAGCCGATGCGCAGACAGCTCTTAAGATCCTTGATATGAACACCACGGATGAGGCTCTTGAAT
>CADAHD010000350.1 GCA_902787595.1 uncultured Lachnospiraceae bacterium | reverse complement strand
GGAAAATCCTTTATTTAAAAGGGTTCTCTGAAGGATAAGGCAGGCACTCAGGCTGATTGTAGTTGATATCCTCGTAAGGAACGCCTAAGTACTTGAATACTTCGAACAGAGCCTTTCCGTAGTGTCCGAATGCTACCGCACCGTGATGAGGATAATTCTTCTCGATCAGTACGTGACGATAGAAACGGCCCATCTCCTTGATAGCGAATACTGCGATGCCGCCGAAGGAACGGGTAGCAACGGGAAGGATCTCGCCTTCTGCCACATATGCACGGATAAGTCCGTCAGAGGTGCTCTGCAGACGGAAGAAGGTGATATCGCCGGGTGCGATGTCGCCCTCGAGGGTTCCGTTGGTAACCTCAACGGGAAGCGCACGAGCCATGATCTTCTGGTTGCGCATCTCGCAGGAAGACATCTTCTTTGAGCAGGTATTTCCGCAGTGGAAGCCCATGAAGGTATCGCTGTGCTTGTAATCGAACTTGCCCTTGATGCTCTCTGCATACATATCCTTGGGAACAGAGTTGTTGATATCAAGCAGGGTAACGATATCGTCGGATACGCAGGTACCGATGAACTCGGAAAGTGCGCCGTAGATATCAACTTCGCAGCTTACGGGGATACCGCGGCCGGTCAGACGGCTGTTAACATAGCAGGGCACGAAGCCGAACTGTGTCTGGAATGCGGGCCAGCACTTGCCTGCGATACATACATATTTACGATAGCCCTTGTGAGCCTCGATCCAGTCAAGCAGGGTAAGCTCGTACTGAGCCAGCTTGGGAAGAACTTCGCTCTTCTTATTACCTGCACCCAGCTCTTTCTCCATATCTGCAACAACTTCGGGGATACGGGGATCGCCTTCATGCTTCTTGAATGCTTCGAACAGATCCAGCTCTGAATTCTCCTCGATCTCAACGCCCAGGTTGTAAAGCTGCTTGATGGGTGCGTTGCATGCAAGGAAGTTCATAGGTCTGGGACCGAAGCCTATTATCTTAAGATCCGCAAGAGCGATAAGTGTGCGTGCGATAGGCAGGAAAGCGTTAAGCTCATCAGCCAGATCCTCTGCATCACCTACGGGATTCTCGGGGATATAAGCCTTTACATTGCGCAGACGCAGGTTGTAGCTTGCATTCAGCAGACCGCAGTAAGCATCGCCACGGTCGTCAAGCAGTGAATCCTGGGTCTCTTCTGCTGCTGCAACGAACATCTTGGGTCCGTCAAAGTGCTTAGCCAGCAGAGTCTCGCTTATCTCGGGACCGAAGTTTCCAAGATATACGCAAAGCGCATTACAGCCTGCCTTCTTGATATCTTCAAGAGCCTGAACCATGTGGATCTCGCTCTCAACGATACAGATGGGGCACTCATAAATATCAGCTGCATCAAACTTCTTCTGATAAGCGGCAACAAGTGCCTTTCTGCGGTTCACTGAGAGGCTCTCAGGGAAGCAGTCGCGGCTTACCGCCACGATTCCAAGTTTTACCTTAGGGATGTTTTCCATTGAAAATACCTTCCTTTCATAAAAGATGATCAATAATAGCTATATTTTATGATAAAAAAACCTGATTGTAAACAGGCATTTTTATCACAAATTTCCTGTTAAAATACTCATTTTCCCTTTTTGACTCTGCGGTCCAGTTCCTTCTGCATCTCCTGCAGGAAGTCCTGAGGACGGCATTCCCTGTATGCATTCATATAATCACGCCAGTCGCTCTCAAAATCATTGCTCATCACCAGGCGCGGCAGCCATTCATGCTTGATCTGCCCCATCTTTATCCATGCTATGCCGCCTTCGGTGGCGCTGGTCATATTGTTGGAATAGGACCACATCGGAAACCAGATGGCGTTTTCCTCCACTACCGAGCCTATCATGCCCGGATAAGATCTGACTCCGTATGCCTCAAAACAGTCTTTAAGCGGCTGCGCCAGACTGTCCCAGAATTCCGACGCCTGTTCCTCGGGTATATTGGCATTTATCCCATCGTCGCTGGTGCCTCCGTATTGGGGCAGATACTTGTACATGCAAAGATGTGAAGCCCTGTACGCAGGATCGGCGCAGCGCACGCGCATCTCTTCCGATCTGTAAAAATGTCTGTCCGTATCTATGGCGTAATCCCTGCCGGCGATCCCCCAGAAGCGTAAGTTATGTATATCCTGATCAAGCATTGAATTCAGGAATTCAAAAGTCTTTTCCACATCAGGATTAGTAATGGTTATCCCCACCCCCGACGAGCTGTTCAAGGTATCTCCGTACGTATGCCAGCGCTGTACCATGCCCGGCTCGATCGTAAGCCCCAGCGGCACATAATTGCAGCCCTGTTCGTCCTTGCCGCTCTGCTTGAAGATATCGGAGATCTCCGCAAAATTCCAGTACTGGTCGCACATGGCCAGCACATTGCCTTTGGAAAGCTTTGCTATGTATTCCTCATAATTCTGAGTTGCAAACTCCTCGTCTATTATCCCCTTCCAGTATTCCTCGTTAAGCTTGCTGAAATATCTTTTCGCTGTTACCGTGGTATTATAATCAACTATCTTAGGCTGATAAGGATCGCTCTTATCCACGATGACCGTGCCGTCGTTGGGATAGCCGTCCAGAAACTGCGGCGCATTCTCCAGACAGTAGTATTTCCAGTCATCGCAAAGACAGGTATAAGGGATAACCTTCATGCCGTCAGGCGTCAGGGGATTTGCATCGACATATCGCTCCAGCAGATCAAAATATTCGTCCAGTGTCTGTATCCGGGGATATCCGGCCCACTCAAGCACACGCGCCTGTATCCAGAAGGCTTCATCGTTATGCATGGTCGGAGTCATGGCATTCTT
>CADAHD010000349.1 GCA_902787595.1 uncultured Lachnospiraceae bacterium | reverse complement strand
TGAGATTCCGTTCGGTCGCGAGTTATACATTGAGCGCGATGATTTTATGGAAGAGCCTGCCGTAATAAACGGCATACCGATAGTTCAGGCGGGAACGGGTACCGATCAGATAGGGCGTTTTGACCTGATGATAGATACGGACGAAAACCGGATAGATTCTTACAGCTGGACGCCTGTTCCGATAAATTCCGATACATGTCCCAGGGATGAGTCGATCGAAGAGGTGATACGTACATATAAAGATACAACCGATGAAAAATACGGGCGCATCATAACAAAGTTCGTAAGAAAGCTGACTGCGCCTTCGCATATAGAGGAGACGGAGATAGGTAATCTCTTCGCCGATATCTTAAAGGATTCTCTCGGAGTGGATATTTTCCTTCTGGCAGCAGGCTCGATACGTGTGCATGAATTCGGACCGGTTGTGACTAAGCGTGATTTTGATGAGTGCTTCCCTTTTGATGACAGTGCACATATGGTGTTCTGGACAGGCGCGCAGCTTAAACATGCGCTTCTTCGTATGCTGCGTGATGAGACACTTTCGGGTGAGCACACGGAATTCTATCAGGTATCGCACGGCCTGGAATATGAGTATGATGAGATCACGCATACAATGTTAAAACTTGATTTTGAAGGAAAGCCTGTCGAAGAAGACCGTATCTATTCCATAGGCCTGCAGGATTTCCATTATAAAAATCTTAAGGATTCTTTTGACCTGGATCATGAAGAGATCGAGAAAGACCATCCGCAGCGGGATGTAGCCACCTCCTGTGTACAGATCATAGAGGAGGCTCTGCAAAAAGGCCGTCATCAGAATGCAAGGATAGAGGGCCGCATAGTGATACACATGACAGAGGAGAATAAACAAAAACTGAAAGAGCGCGTAAACGCCGGTAAATTCTGATCAAAAGGGAGATAAAGAGATGGCATACGATCTTAAGCAGAATGTAAAAGAGATAATGGAGCGTGCGATAGCCGCGGGTGAAGAAAACGGCGGTGTGTTCATCCTTTATAAGGATGGGGAAAAGGTTCTGGAGCAGGCGGCCGGGTATGCGGATGTAAAGGAAAAGAGAGCTTTCGCGAATGATACCATCTGCCGCATATATTCATGTACGAAGATATTTACCTCCCTTAGCGCGATGATACTTATGAGCCGGGGGAAGCTTGATACATTCTGGGAAGTGTCGCGTTTCTTCCCGGAGTTTGAGAATGCCTATTATATAAAAGGCTGGAAGAAGACAGGCTGCAGACAGGTGACTGTAAGAGATCTGCTCAATATGACTTCGGGGCTGGCTTATCCGGGCGATGGACATGAAGGTGCCGCGCAGACAAATGAATTATGGGCAAAGCTCGATGAGAGCATAAGAAGCGGAAAAAGCATGAGCACGCAGGAATTTGTGCATGAGATGGGTAAGCTGCCGCTTATGTTTGAGCCGGGAAGCGAGTGGATGTACGGATCATCTGCGGATGTGCTGGGTGCGGTCATAGAAAAGATAAGCGATATGGAACTGGCGGATTTTATGAAGAAGGAGATAACGGATCCGCTGGGTATGACTGATACGGACTTTTATGTACCGGCGGAAAAGAGGGACAGGCTGGCTGTGCTTTATAAGAATGCCGGTGAAGATCCTGATGAAGTGGATTTTGTAAATCTGTGTATTTATGATGTTAAAGAGCGGCCTGCGTTCCAGTCGGGCGGTGCGGGATTATTCTCCACGCCGCAGGATCTGGCAAAGCTGGCTTGTGAACTGTCATCGGGGAAGGCCGGGATCGCAAACAGATTTATGGTGGATTTTATGAGGACCAATGGCCTTGACGGAAAGCAGCGTACATTTGCGAACTGGGATTCCTTAAAAGGATACGGATACGGCAATCTTTTAAGATGCCATGAAAACCCCGGTCTCTCCGGGAGTTTCGCACCCGCAGGCGCCTTCGGCTGGGATGGCTGGACAGGACCTTATATGCTTATACATCCGGAAAGCAAAACGGGGATAATGCTGTGCCTGCAGCGTACCGATGCCGGCAGCAGCCAGCTGTCCAGAAGTCTTGTAAATGCGGTCTTCGGAAGCATGCAGGAAACAGACATAATAAGAAAGTCTATACCGTTATTCTCTTGAGATCTTTGGCCATGATACCGGTCTTTACATTAAGGTGGGTAACATATCTCAAGATGGCACCGGCAGCGCTTAAAACCCATACAAGGCCGGTAGACCACCATATACCTGATGCTCCGAAGCCTAAGTAACTTGTCATCAGCAGGGGGATCGTAAACCTGCCGGCCACCTCTACGATGCCGTTAGAGAGTGCAAAGAATGCATCGCCCACTCCGGTGAGCACGCCGCGTACCACATAGATCATTCCCAGAGCTACGTAAAACAGGCTGTTTATACGAAGTCCCATGGCGCCCAGCCTGATGACTTCCGGCTCGGGAACAAAGAGGGATGTGATGGCTCCGCCGAAAAACTGCATAACAAACATCATTGCTGCAGTGATCGCGATCATGATCATGGTGCCTTTACGGTATCCTTCATAGACGCGGTCATATTTTTTGGCTCCGTAATTCTGTCCGCAGAAGGTAGAGAGTGAAGCACCCAGGGTCATATAAGGCTGATGGATAAGCTGCTCTATCCTGTTGGTGGCCGTAAACGCAGCCAGTACCGTGGGGCCGTAAGAATTGACTATACGCTGTACGGCCATGGATGAGATGGCGATAAGTGCGAACTGTAAGGACATGGGTATGCCCAGACGTACGACCTTAAAGGACATATCCGCATTTAACTTAAGATCGCTTTTAGTGAGTTTGAAATAGGTATTGGTCATCC
>CADAHD010000348.1 GCA_902787595.1 uncultured Lachnospiraceae bacterium | reverse complement strand
ACATTTTCGCAGAAACGCTCAAATATTTCATACTCATCGGGATGATCACCGCGCCATACAGGTGATATGCACAGTATAGGTATCTCATTTCCGTATATACCGGTCAGAGTCTCGTAGTATTCTTCGACATCTTTCATAGTCTCGCTGCCGTACTGATTGGTTCCCAGCGCAACTATTATCTTGTCCGGCTGATATCCTTCCATCTTCATCAGCGACTTTTTATCATATACATAACCGCCTATGCCCTGGTTTATAATGTCATAATTCAGGATCCTGTTTGCCACGCAGACATAGGTCTGTCCGGAACGGAGCGGACCAAAGCCCTGTGTTATCGAATCTCCCAGCCACAGCACCTTTTCATTTTTTCCCGGTCTCTGAGCTTCAGCGTCGATCTCAAAATTTTTGATATGTACTGTAGCATCCGCAGGAAGATAGATAACCACGGACTTTTTCCCTTCGGGAAGCTCCCATTCTATCTTGCCTTCTTTCTCAAGATCCTTAACATATACGATCTTTTTTATCAGTCCATCTATCATAAGTTCAAAGGAATCCGGTGATCCCATCCAGACGATCCTGTAATCAAATGAAACTTTTGTCGCTTCCGTGATCATCTCTATCGTCTTTGATGTTGAAGCCGTACACCTTTCATACCAGAAATCAAAGGCCCCCTTAAAATACTCCTCCTGTGCCTTTGTATACTGGAAAGACTGCAGCCAGCCATCCTCTGTTTCTTCAAAACGATATGCCCCGAAATAGAATTTCTTCAGTTCTTCATTTGTCATGATCCTGATCCTCCGTTTTTTGTTATAACCACCTTACCACATGATACAATACATTATTACATAAGTCAAAAAAACCGCAGGGCGAAACTGTATGTTCCGTCCCCGCGGCCTTTTTCACTCGATCTTTATATCAAGCGGTGCATCTATATTCTTACCTACATACTTGCCGTCCTTTTTTCTTTGTTTCACGCACTCCGTCAACAGGTATTCTATCTGCCCGTTAACGGATCGGAAATCATCCTCCGCCCAGGCGGCAATCGCATTATACAGCTGTTCTGACAGGCGCAGAGGAACCTGTTTTTTTTCCGCCATCAGTACAGACTCCCTGAGTTAACAACCGGCTGCGCGTCATGGTTGCCGCAAAGCACTACCAGCAGGTTGGATACCATTGCAGCCTTTCTTTCCTCATCAAGCTGTACGGTATTCCTTTCGTTAAGACGCTCAAGTGCAAGCTCTACCATTCCTACCGCGCCGTCAACGATCAGCTTTCTTGCATCTACTACTGCGGATGCCTGCTGTCTCTGGAGCATTGCTGCTGCGATCTCGGGAGCGTATGCCAGATAAGTGATCCTTGCATCTACTATCTCAAGACCTGCGCTTATGACCTTGCTCTGGATCTCTTCCTTGATCCTGTTCGCTACCACTTCCGTTGAACCGCGAAGGCTGCCGTCATCGGATATACCGTCACCTGTGGTGTCCACATTATCGGTAACATCATAAGGATATACCTTAACTACGTTACGTACTGCGGTATCACACTGAAGTGAAAGATACTCTTTGAAGTTGTCAACCTCGAATACCGCCTTTGCGGTATCTACCACTCTCCACATAACAGCTACTGCTACTTCTACGGGATTGCCAAGTACATCGTTTACTTTCTGACGGCTGTTTGAAAGGGTCATCACCTTAAGAGAGATCTTCTTGTTATAAGCTTCTACGTTTGCCGTTGTTGTGCCGGTTGTCAGAGATACGATGCTGTTGTTCATTGCTACGTCGCCGCTCTGTCCCAGCTTGGTGCCCGATGCAGGGTTAAATGCGGTGCAGAAAGGATTTACCCAGAAGAATCCGTCGCCCTTAAGTGTGCCTACATACTTACCGAAGAGGGTAAGCACCAGCGCCTCATTGGGTTTTAAGACCTTAAGTCCGCAAAGCAGGATCCAGCCCAGACATAACCATAATACACTGATTACTGATATGATACCCATTCCGCTTGCCGCTCCGAATGCAACGCCGGGTATTGCCAGGATATAAAGTGCGATCACCAGAAACAATACCAGTCCGCCGATCTTGTGTCCGCTTAGGATCTTTTCCTGTACATTTGTTCTCATAACTGTTACCTCCGTTTGATGGTGGGGTGCTTATGCACCCCGGGTTTTAACTGATATCATCATGATATCACATCGCTATAAAATGTCAACATTTTTATAGCTACTCTTACGCGCATAAACGCACTTTTAAAGTGCGGCGATGGAAACCATGCTTGGTAGAATTACAAGTCTGCATACGATAGTATTATATTGAAGTTTCCTTATTCTGATAACTTTTTATATCTAAAGGGACACTTATATCAATAAAACATTCAAAAGGAGGAAATCAAATGTACAAGAAGAAAACAAGAACCCGAATGCTGAGCCTGATCATGAGTATTCTGCTGCTGATCGGATGCATCCCCGATATGGGGCTCAGCGTGCTGGCAGCGGATGATGATGCAAGCGATGCTGAAGTAAGCGATGTTCAAACGACAGACGATGAAGTAACCGATGCTATTGAAAGCGATATTGAAGCTGATAACGATGATGCAAGCGATATCGAAGGAACTGATGTTGTAACAGCAGATGACAACGCAGCAGAACTTACAGACGGATTATTTGGCATACTGAGCCCGGACGATTTTAATATTGATGAATACAAAGACGACAACGACCCCAAAACCTACGAAATATGGATAGGCGACGTACAGATCACTGAGACCAACAAAGATGATGTTCTTGGCGACGGCAAAGTTTCTTTCTATCCGGAAAGCCATACGCTTACTCTTAAAAAT
>CADAHD010000347.1 GCA_902787595.1 uncultured Lachnospiraceae bacterium | reverse complement strand
GCCTTGTCGTTCCGGTAGGGCAGGAGCTTCTGCAGCTCATAGGATTCCGGTGTGGTATTTACCGAAGGAATACGGCGGGCGGAGGTATCAACCTCGACAGTCCCTATAAGACCGCATTTATAGCCCAGCTCTTCCATTATGGATTTAACCATAAAAGCAACCGTAGATTTGCCCTTGGTGCCGGTTATGCCTATAGTGACCAGCTCTTTTGCCGGCTGTCCAAAAAAAGCTGCAGAACATAAAGCCAGCGCTCTTCTGGTATCATTTGTTATGAGCAGGGCGCAGTTATTCTTTTTGCATATCTCCTTTTGCTGCTCATCGGCATACTGTGCCAGAACTGCAGCAGCTTTTGCCTCTGCCGCAGCGGCTATGGCGCTGTGCCCGTCAAAGCGTGCTCCCTTTATTGCTATATAAAGGCAGCCTTCACATACTTTTCTTGAATCATATATTATCGCATTTATCTCCCGTTCATCCGCATCATCGCAGATCCCGGCTGTCAGTTCATGCAGAGTCTTCATTTAGTTCCACCTCTTTCAAAAAAAATGATCCGTGACATTATACCACAGAAAACGCAAAGCTTCAAAAGATTATTCCTTACGTCGCCCCCGGACAATAAAAGACCGCTGTCCGAAGGCAACGGTCTTAAATATGAGGGGGAGATAGTAAATGTGTTTCACTATCTGAAAGTATAGTAACTCGAAATTGTGTCCATTTCGTGTTCAAATTGTGTATAATTATGCTTTTTTTGTTCACACTTTTATCAAAGAATATCCTCTTCTATCTCGGGTTCTATAAACTCCCGGCCTCCAAACAGGAAAGAAAAGCATTTAAATCTCAGGACTGCTATAACGATAAGTTCGAAAAGTAATATAACTAGTGCAACAGTAGCCCTGTAAGCAAAATTATTGATCGTCTTTTTAAAGACGATATCTCCTATCATCAGTGCAAATCTCAAAATGCCAAAACCATAAAAGCTCAGATAGATTATCAGGGCGTGTCTTCCAAGAAAATCCAGCGGCCTGACAGTTCCTATCCATTTGCATAAAAGCAGCAATCCTCCTGCCATACACAGAGACATGGGCAGTACCACAAAGGGATTGCCGGTAACCATCTCCTTATAATCACAGCGCTCCGTAAGGAAAGTAAGACCTATCCCCCCTCCGATGAACAGCAGCGAAAGAAATACTTCGATAAGCTTCTTTTCCTTTA
Organism: uncultured Lachnospiraceae bacterium; assembly: GCA_902787595.1. The sequence goes on along the minus strand of CADAHD010000347.1, from coordinate 3,026 downwards.
ATTTATCTCCGATCAGCCCGAAAACCTCTCCCCAGGCGCAAAAGAACATACCCACACTGCCACGCCAGAAAAGCAGGGCAAAGCGCAGGCCGTAAGATTCAAAACCGACTACCATCATGTTGGCATCATACAGCCCGGTATACCCTCTGTAATACAGTATTCCGGTTATGGAAAAAGCAACAACGCTCAACATTATGGTTATGGAAAAAGCAACAACGCTCAACATTATGCACATAACAGGCAGCTTAAAATAATGCCTGAACATCCTGTATCCTACAACAGCAACAAAGTAAGCCGGCAGGAAAAACAGCACGGAGATCCCCACAAAGGAAACGCTGTCCCAGATGTGATTATATATCCTGCTGAGTCCGAATATCTCAGGAGATACGAACATACCCAGCGCATCTATCACCAGATATAAAAGGCTGAACCAGAAGTAAGGCATAAAAATGTTTCTTATGCCTTCCTTAAAACATGTCTTTTCATCTGAAGAAAAGCCTTTCTTCTGCCATACAGCTCCCGCTGCCATCATAAACAGCGGAAAACATAAAGCATCAAAACGATATTGCAGCCCGGCCGAAAGCAGGCCTGACACAGCCGTTATGGTGCAGATGATCCCGATGCCCCTGTACAGATCTATATCGCAGTATCTTTTCGCATTAACATCCATATTATTTAAAATCCTCCACTACAAGCTGAAGAGTCGTTCTTCCGTTGTAAGAGTTAAGATCCGGTTTATAGATCACGGAAAATGTAACTCCCTCTCCCCGGCCCTGAAGAAGCTCGTTCAATACATCATTTCCGTATCTGTCTTCAATATATTTCTTAATGGCGTCCGTTTTAAAAAAGGCTTTAAGTTCGTAGCTGCTGTTTTCATCTTCCACGTTAAGCAGGCAGAGTTTTGCTTCCTTCCCGACGGGATTTATCCCTTTAAGCTTAAGACCTGCTCTGGCGATCACAGCCTTGGTATTGCCGTTGCCGCAGGGTTCCATAAGCTTAAGCTCCTCCACCAGTCCGGCAGTGGCATATCTGAGCGGAAGCTCCAGATCTATGGAAATATGCTCACTGAAATCCGACTCAGTAAGTCTGCAGTTTTCATTCAGGCGCCTTCTCAATTCATCAAGCTTATCTTCCGGCAGTGAAAAACCGGCCGCCTGTGAGTGTCCCCCGAATTTGGTAAAAACATCTGCCACTTCTGTCATGGCATCATACATATGATATGCTTCTATCGATCTGGCCGAGCCTTTGAGGCCTTCTTCGCCCGCAGTGACTATCAGTGTCGGATGATAATAACGCTCCCTTATCCTCCCGGCTACGATGCCGGCTATGCTCTCATGGCATTCCCTCAGATATATAACATATACTTTACAGCCGTCATGATCACCGCGCTCTATCTGTTCAACAGCTTCCTTAGTAGCCTGCTCTGTCAGGGTCTTTCTGCTTTCGTTCAGTTCCTTTAGCTCTCCGGCCAGACGCATGGCTTCCACGGTATTATCCGTAGTCAGCATATCAAGTGCCCTGAGCGCCGTATCTATGCGCCCGCTCGCATTGATGCAGGGTCCCAGCATAAATCCCAGATGATAAGCGTTTATCTCCTTATCCGATAATCCCAGAACAGAGATCAGCTCTGCCAGTCCCGGAGCCGGCCTTTGCGTCATCAGCTTAAGCCCTTCCTTTACCAGGATGCGGTTTTCATCTTTAAGCTCCATAATATCACCGACAGTCGCAAAAGCAGCCAGCTGTATCAGTGTTTCCTTAAGAGCTGTTTCCATCCCGGCATTTTTAAGCGCGAAACAGCGCTGTATCAGTTTAAAAGCCACAAATCCCCCGCATATCCCCGGGAAGGGATACTCCGATCCGGGCAGATGCGGATCAACAACAGCCAGTGCATGCGGTATCAGATAATGCCTTACGCCGTCAGTTTCTTCATACGGAATTTCATGATGGTCAGTAATAAGGAGACCTATCCCCAGCTCCTCAGCCAGTTTAGCCTCCTCTCTGGCAGCTATGCCGTTATCACAGGTAACAATAAGTTCTATGCCTTCCGACGCCGCTTCCCTTATCATATCGCAGTTCATGCCGTAGCCGTCACGTACCCTGTGGGGTATGCGCGCATCAGGATCACCGCCCAGCGCCTTTATTCCTTTTATCAATATAGCCGTTGCCGTAACACCGTCTATATCATAATCACCGATCACGCGTATGCGTCTGCCTTCATCTATGGCTTTAAGCAGCCTGCCGGCGCATTCGTCCATGCCATCCAGCAGAGCCGGATCATGAAGCAGATCCATACCTCCGTGCAGATAATGCTCTATATCCTCATCACTCTCTATGCCACGGTTTTTCATGAGTCTGGCAATTACAGGCGATATATGATGCCTTCTGCCTATTTCGGCGTAATCCCCGCCCTTCCTGATCAAAAACCAATCCGCCATCATCTTCTCCTTTAAAACATTAACATAGAGTATAACACGAAATTCACAAAATGAATACTTCCTTTTTCTTCTGATTATGATATACTATTAAAGCTGTTCTGCAGGAAATGCAATAGCTTAAAAGTTTTGCTATTTGTTATATTTAAGGGAGGAAAACAAAAAATGAGTGACATGAGCAGATCAAAACAAAAAAGAATGGAACAGGAAAAAGCCCGCAGTGCGCAGCACAGAAAAAAGGCTGTCGCTACTTTCTGGAAGATCTTTATCCCGCTGCTGATCGTTGCTGCCATCGCAGGCGGCGTGATCCTTTATCAGCGTTCCAAACTGGATTATTCAAGGTATCTAAATGATAACGGAAGCATCAAAGGCGTAAAGGCTTCCGATTATGTAACGGTAAACGACGAAAACATCAGTTTTTCAAAATCAGAATTAACCCCTTCCGACGAAGAGATCGATTCACAGATATCATCCGATCTTTCTTCTCATCAGTATGTAAGCGACGATCCCGAAGAAGAAAGCGCATATGGCGACAAGCTCAGCATTACCTATACTTCCACTGTTAACGGCGAGGATTTCCAGAATGCTCCCGAT
>CADAHD010000346.1 GCA_902787595.1 uncultured Lachnospiraceae bacterium | reverse complement strand
GTGCAGCTTATCCATCATGGCAGCAGGATCGGGGAATCGTTTTTCGTCAAAGCTCTTCTGCCCCCATTCGTTATCCGGCCAGGAAAGCCAGTCGAGCACTATGCAGTCCATACCGATATTCTTTTCGCGGAAAGTATCGACAGTCGAGGTCAGATCTTCTGCGCTCTCGTAGCGTTCCTTTGACTGTATATAGCCAAAGGCCCATCTGGGAAGCAGGGCTGCTTTGCCGGTCAGGCGCCTGTAGCCGCGGATAGTGCCGTCGGCATCTCCGCCGTTTATGATAAAGTAGTCTGTTTCGTTTGCGGCTTCGCAATATATATATGAACCGTATTCGTTATCGGAATAGATCATGGGGCTGTAATTGTTGAAGAAAAGGCCGTAACCAAGAGAGGATACCATCATTGGGATCGCGATCTTACGGTTTGCCTGATGCATATAGACCGTCTTTCCACGCAGATCCATAAAGCCTTCCTCGTGCTGGCCCAGACCGTAGAGCGCTTCACCTTCCTGCCAGTCACAATAAGTCCTGCAGTGATAAAGCCTGCCGGTGTTTTCACGCGCAGCTTCACGGATAACCTCTTTTTCACCGTCTGCGGTTTTGACTTTTTCCTTTTGCATGGAAGCGCCGGGGGCAAGGCGGAAGGCGTCAAATGCTTCCAGTCTGCGGGGATCTTTTGAGCGTTCTTTCAAAAGCAGGCGGCCGCTTGGATCATAAAAGCTGATGGCCGCAGAGTTTCGGTCGACCTCTGCTCTTATGGCTGCTGTTTTAAAGATGATCTGTGTATCGCTTTCCGTATATTCAAAGCTTTCAAAAGGCTCCAGAGGAAGAAGACCGGGCTTATCGGAATCCTTAAAGCCATCTTCTGCTGTGAACCTTATGCGAATGATATTTTCGCTGACAGCCTGCAGGCGCAGAATGCCTGCCTCGGAATGCAGATCTGCGTATGATACGCCTTTGGCAACATTGTTTATCCGGCTGCTTTTATCTTTAACTGCTGTGAGCATTTTAAATACCTCCCGGTAATGATGATATGTGATAGATTCTACAATATAAGTAAGGGAAATACTATAGAAGGATCGAAGTTTTTTATGTTTTTAAACTATACCATTCTACACTCTGATGAGATATAATTAATATTCAGTAAATTATATCTAACCAGGAGGCATAAAGGCCGGCGTGATTGGAAAGACTGCAAAGCTTAAAGTGACGGTGATGGATTAAGAATAGCCTGATGGGAGAGGGAAAAATGAAAAAGAACAGTTTGGCCGGAAATCTGCTGTGCGGCGCAGCATTATCCGTGATGCTTGCGGCATGCGGCGATGCAGAGTATACAGAAGAAGTGGGACAGGAGAATGTTGTGATATCTGTGACGCCGGCGCCGGAGGAAAACTTATCCGGGACACAGGAACAAACTGTATCCGAGGCGCCGGAAGAAACGCCTGCAGATACAGAGACGGGAGCTGCAGATACACAGAAGGCGGGAGCTGCAGATACACAGAAGGCGGGAGCTGATCAACCGTCTTCAACAGAAGAGAAGGAGGAAACTGAGATGAAGGATCCGGTACTTTTGTATATGGGGCATGCAAGCCTGCGTATAGTAACGGGTGAAGACAAGGTGATATATATCGATCCCTTTGCAGGCGATGCTTATGATATGACTGCAGATCTGATATTGCAGACCCATGATCATTTTGATCATAAGGATATGTCAAAGATAAGCAGCAGGAGCAGCGACTGTGTAGTGATAACACAGAAGGAAGCGCTGAGCGGCGGAATCCATAACAGCTTTGATCAGGGCTATGTGAAGGTAGAAGCCGTGGAAGCAGGTTATAATAAAAACCATGATAAGAAGAACTGCGTGGGCTATATACTGACCTTTGGCAATGGCGCAACGCTTTATGTAAGCGGCGATACTTCAACAACGGATCAGATGCCGGAGCTTGCTTCCAGAGGCCTGGACTACGCTTTCTATTGCTGCGACGGCGTCTTTAATATGGATGCTGCTGAAGCAACGCAGTGCGCTTCGCTTGTGGGCGCAAAGGTAAATATTCCTTATCATACCGGATCGGCCAGCGAGACCATCTTTGACGAAACCAACGTCGCACGCTTCACCGCCCCCGGCGCATATATCTTAAAGCCCGGTGAGGAGCTGGTGCTGAAGAAGGGGCAGTAGACAGGGATTGCATTCTAACAGCCTTGAAAAAACCCCCTTATTCTAGTAAAATTGTAGAGAAGAGAGGTGTCTGTTAAATGAAGAAGATAGGGGTCGGATACGAAAACTATAAAGACTTTACCGAATGGAATCTTTATTATGTTGATAAGACACTCCTGGTCCGCGATATTCTGGAAAAAGGCGGAAAGGTAACGCTCTTTACACGCCCGCGTCGTTTTGGGAAGACGCTGGCTTTGTCCATGCTTCGGACTTTCTTTGAGGCCGAATATGATCGTGACGGAAATTCCGTTGATAACAGCAGATATTTTATAGGAACAAAGATCATGGAATGTGATGACACGGTACTTTCCCAGATGGGGAAGTACCCGGTTATACGTCTGAGTCTTAAATCTGCAAAACAGCCGGATTTCCGTGCAGCTTTTTTAAAGGTCCGTGAAGAGATCATAGGGGAATTTGCAAGACATGCATATGTGCTGGATTCCGAAAATGTGCCGGAAGAAGATAAAGAAGAATTCAGTTCTTTACGAAGCTCTGCTGCAAAGTGGGAAGAAAAGATCCAGAAATGCAAAGACCGGTCCGAAGAAGATGATCTTCTGCTTAAGGAAAGAGACCGCTTTGCAACTTCCATAAAAACGCTTTCCCATTGTCTTAAACTCTGTCATAACAG
>CADAHD010000345.1 GCA_902787595.1 uncultured Lachnospiraceae bacterium | reverse complement strand
AGCCCTATACTTATAACGGGAAAGATAAAGCATATTATCTGAGCATGAAGGATATGATGGCTCTTTCCGGCATACCGGAACTGATAGAGGCAGGGGTTGATTCTTTCAAGATCGAAGGCAGGATGAAAGCGCCTGAGTATTCGGCCGGCGTGAGCGCAATATACAGAAAGTATATCGATCTGTATAGATCGGGAGCGGAATACAGGATAGATAAAAAGGATATTAAAGCCCTTGAAGAGCTTTATATGAGAAGCGAAAGGCAGGAGGGCTATCTGCATAAGCATAACGGCAGGGACATGATAAGCCTGGCTTCGCCTGCATATTCAAAAGTGTCGGAAGAAAGAAAAGCGCTGATACGCGCGAAATATATAGAAAAACCTTTAAAAAAAGAAATATTGGCGCAGATCAGGATATGCGCAGGTGAGGAAACAGAACTGTCACTGTTTTGCGGCGGCGGGGATGTTACGGTGTTCGGCGATAAGGCAGACAAGGCGCAAAAACGTCCTTTATCGGATGAGGATATCCGCAAACAGCTTTTGAAAACCGGAGATACGGATTTTGAGATAAAACAGACAGAGATAATTAACGATGGCGCATCTTTTATGCCGGTGTCATCGCTGAACGCCTTAAGGCGCAAGGCTTTTACGGCATTATACGATAAGCTGCTGGTGCACAGAAAAGTAAATGTATCTGAACCGCCGGTCATGCTGCATGAGTCTGCAGCAGACAAAACAGAACTGATCATCGGTCTTGGTCCGGATCCGGAAAAGCTTTATCTGCGTATTCCTTCGATCATCAGACAGAATAAGCTGTCCTTTATCAGAAAGCTGATCAGGGAGGCGCTGGCTTATGATATAGCCGGTTTTTACTGTGGTTCGCTGGATGCGTTAAGACTTGTTAAAGAAGAAACTGATGGCAAAGAGATCAAAGCCGATCAGGGACTTTATGTTTTCAATGCCCATGCTGAAGAACAGATACTGAAAGAGGCACTCAGCTATACAGTGAGTCATGAGTTTTCGGCTGCAGACATTAACGGTGCAATAAGAAGGGACGCTGCCGAATTGATAGTATATGGCCGTGTACCGATAATGTATTCGGCCAATTGTGTGATAAAAACACATGACGGCTGTGATAAAAGCGCGTCCTGGCAGCTGCTTTCCGATGAGAAGGGGCACAGCTTTCCGATAAGACCCCTGCATGAGATCTGCTGCAATATAATGTATAACTGTGTGCCGACATCCCTGCACAGGGAAGTATACGGGCTTTATAAAGATAAAGGCTTTAAAGCATTAAGACTTGAGTTTACCGATGAGAGCAGGGCGATGATGATAAATATCGCGGATGCTTATGCGGCCCTGATAAAAGGCGGGACTGCAGAATTCCCGCTGGGCGATGGAAAAAGCAGCAGAGGGCATTACAAAAGAGGAGCAGAATAAAAATGCCTGCACTTATACTTGAATTATCCAAATATATTTTTATTATACTGATGGTTTTTTATATAGGCTTGACGTTTATCGCATTGCGTAAAAAGGATGATGATTTCAGAAAAGCGATATATTATTTTTGTGAGATCATCACTCTTATATTCTATCTTCTTGGCATGGCGAATCTGATAGTCAAAGCCTTAAACCAGGGGGACTATGATGCTGTAAAGAGTCTGGGCATACTGGGCGGTATGGAGTTTGCCCTGCTTATATTCCTGCCTCTTATCATGAGGATAATCTACAGGGATGTTAACAATCTGCTGCTGTGTCAGATGGAGATGATGATGGCTATAGGTTTTATCATGCTGGCCAGACTCAACAGAGCGCATGCAAAAAGACAGTTTATCATAATCGCGGTTTCATGCGTTATGTTTCTTATCATACCGGTGCTTATCAGAAAACTTGATTTCCTGCGTAAACTTACCTGGGTTTATGGCGGAGTCGGCATAGCAGGGCTTGGCATAGTGCTTATCGCCGGAAATGTGGTTAACGGTTCTAAGCTTAACTTTAATGTATTCGGCCTTATCTTCCAGCCGTCTGAGATGATAAAGCTGATGTTTGCTTTTTGTATAGCGGGACTGCTGTACAAAGCGGCGGATCTTAAAAATGTGCTTATTTCTGCGGCTATGGCCGGAGTGCATGTGCTGATACTGGTTGCTTCCAAGGATCTGGGAAGCGCGCTTATCTATTTTGTGATGTATGTGGCCATGGTTTATGTGGCGTCGGGAAAGCAGCGTTACCTGCTGGCAGGTTTGATCGGCGGGCTTTTTGCTGCTGTTATCGCATATACTCTGTTTTCACATGTTAAGCTTCGAGTGCAGATCTGGCTCGATCCCTTCAGTGATCCGGATAATAAAGGCTATCAGCTCTGCCAGTCACTTTTTGGCATATCGACAGGCGGCTGGTTTGGCATGGGGCTGGGACACGGAGCGCCCGGCGTTATACCTTTTGTGGAAGCCGATTTTATTTTCTCTGCAGTGGCGGAAGAACTGGGCGTGCTCTTTGGCATGCTTTTGATATTGCTGTGTTTAAGCATAGTCCTTGGCGCTCTGGTGATGGCTGTCAGGATAAAGGATCCTTTCTACAGACTGGTGGCAGTGGGGCTTTCGGTCTGCTACGGGGTACAGGTGATACTGACCATAGGCGGCGGCACGGGCTTTATACCGCTTACGGGCGTTACGCTTCCGCTTGTGTCTAACGGCGGTACTTCGGCTCTGATAACGATAGCTTTATTCGGTATACTGCAGGGCATATACATGATCCGTATGGATGAGTTCGATGCGGATGAGGCGGAACGCGAAGAGTATGATGAAAAGCTGGAGCGTTGGGAACGTAAGCGTCAAAAGCTATATGATGAAGGCTACAGCGAAGAACAGATAGAAAGAAAAGAAGCTGCCTTTTTTGCGAAAGAAGATGAACGCGATGAAGAACGTGAGCCGGAGATACTGAACAAGAAAAAGCAGGACCGCTGTATTTTTATAAACGGACTGATCTATTCGCTTGTCTTTCTTCTGATGTTTGCAAATATAGTGCGTTTCATCTTTATCAAGGGTGATGAGTCAATGGTGAACTCATACAACTCAAAGCGCATGGCCATATTGGAACAGGATAACTTAAGAGGCAATATCTATGCCGCGGACGGCACGGTACTGGCTTATACGGACCGTGATGATAAGGGCAACAACCTGAGACATTATCCTTACGGCGAGCTTTATGCGCATACGGTTGGTTTTGCGAGCAACGGCGGCCTGGGCATAGAAAGGACGATGCAGAAGTATCTTATAACATCGGATGTGTCGCTTGCGGTCAAGATGGGTGACGATCTTAACCAGCGTCCTCACGAAGGAAATAATGTTTATACCACGCTGGATCCCGGGCTTCAGCAGGTAGCGTTTGATGCTATAGGGGATCATCGCGGAGCGGTAGTGGTAACCGAAGCCTCAAGCGGCCGTATACTGGCAATGGTATCCAAACCCGGCTTTGATCCCAATCAGATCGATGTGATCTGGGATGCCTTGCTTGAAGATGATGAGAGCGGAAAAATGGTCAACCGCGCCAGCCAGGGTCAGTATCCTCCGGGATCCACATTTAAGATACTTACAGCGCTTGAATACATAAGGGAAAACCCGGA
>CADAHD010000344.1 GCA_902787595.1 uncultured Lachnospiraceae bacterium | reverse complement strand
TATCCCGGTTTTCCCGGAAAGAGCTCTGTCGTTATGGATGCAGTAGCAAAATGGGAAAGATCCAACGTTTCCAGGCTGCTGCAGCCGAAAAACATATCGATCATATCGCGTACATTTGAAGTATCAAAGCTGCCAAGATCCAGGCTCTTCAGGGACGAGCAGCCTTGAAACATGGCCCGCATTCCGCCCGGCTTGCCCAGATACCACATGTTTGATGCCGTGCCCTGAACCACCCAGTATATATAGGTTCCGTTTCCCTTTCCTACATTCGATGTCTTAAATCCCGACAGATCCAGGCTCTCAAGTTGCGCACAGCCGGAAAACATGTAATCCATTCCTGTAGCACCTGATGCGTCAAGCCCCGAAAGATCCACTTCCGTAAGCCCGCGGCGTCTGTAGAACATAGCAGACATATCCGCTTCCTTCGGTCCCTTACAATCTATAAAGCTGACCCGGCTGAGGCGCCTGCCATATTCTTCATAAGGACTTGCGAACATCCCCCGCATACTGGTCACGTCCGAAAAATCCACCTGATCAAAGATCAGCTCATCCCCCCAGACGGGATAATAACTGTCCGTTCCCGATACAAAGTCCGCTACATAATGCGGATATACCTGGAAAAGAGCTGCGCAGCTGTTATCATAAAAAGATACACCTGACTGTATCCGCAGATGCCTTGTTATAAAACTGCTCTCGCTCACCACATACTTACTCGACCTAAATGTTTTATTCGTCAGCACCACATGATAGACCTTCCCGTCGACTGTTGCCGTTCCGGGAATTGTTGCGTAATAATCTGTATGATCCTTGTTTTTGACTGCATTATCGTGAAGATTATCAAAGTCAACGGGACTGTTCAGAATGATCTGGTCCCCGCTCAAACTATACGCATATCTGGTATACCAATCTGCCGCCGGTGTTTTCCATACACCGTCCCCATCAGCGTCCTCTGATTCGGGTGAAGCCGGATCGGAAGTTTCATCCTCCGCATCATCCGTCTCCGCTTCGTTGCCGGACACACTGTCTGAAGAAACCGCAGCATCCACGTCAGCCGGCTCTTCCCCCTCCGCATCGTCTTCAGAGGCACTGTCTTCAGAGGCATCGTCTTCAGAGGCACTGTCTTCGTACGCAGCATCCACGGTACCATCTGCCCCCTCTTCTGCCTCCATACCTTCCTGCATACCTGTTCCTTCCGCTCTCACCGGCAGATAAAACTCCGGTAAAAGCAGGGTCAGGGTCAGAAGCCATGCCAGCCATCTTCCTGTTTTCTTCATTTTCTTTCCTCCTTAATCATCCTATTTACTTTTCCTCCATCACCTGGAAGATATAGAACTTAAGATAAAGGCTGTTATCCGCGGCCCAGAGTACCGGATGATCCGGGGCCTGGGTGCGGAATTCCACCTGCTTAAGGCGCCTGTGCGCACCGCTTGCTGCTTCCCGTATGGTCTTTGCAAAAAGTTCGGGATCCATAAAATGGGAGCAGGTGCAGCTGCAGAGGAAACCACCTAGTATAAACATTATACCATAAATACCAAAAACGCACATATGTTTTATGCGACATGAGCATGAGCAATATTTATTCTAACAGCAGAATATCAATAACATTATCCAGCACCTTATCGCAATAATTCAGATCCTCCTCTGTAGGAACTGTCAGATCCGGGATCATTACCGTAAACAGCCCGGCCGCTTTCGCGCTCCTTATCCCATTAGGCGAATCCTCTACTGCTATTGCATTATCTGCTGCACAGTCTGCTAATCTGAGTGCCTCAAGATATACGTCCGGATATGGCTTTCCCCGTGATACGCTTTTCGTTGATATAACGCGCGCCGGATCAAGACTAAGCCCCGCATCTTTGGTATAGCGCTCAACCCTTGAAACGGGCGAAGCCGTCACAATATAGTAAGGCCGCTTTATCCTGTCCATCTCAGCTAAAACCTCAGCAGCATTTTCCTTCGCTTTTATCGGATCAGCCGCCCTGTTTTCTTCCATCAGTTTTTTCCGTTTCTCACGAACCGCATCGTATATATCTTCACCGTATTTTTCTTTAAACCATGCTCGTGAAAGCGAGCCATCCAGGCTTCTTAACGAAAGCGCTTCTTTCTCACTAAGGACATAGCCGAAGCTTTTAGCCGCTTCGATCCAGAAGCGGCGATACAGCGGCTCGGTATCCAGCAATACTCCATCAAGATCAAAAAACACCGTTCTCATATCTGTCATACAAAGTAATGATAAACTTACTTCCCTTTCCTGCTTCGCTCTCAGCCTCGATCCTGCCGTTATGCAGATTTATGATCTGCTTTGCCATTGCCAGACCTATGCCTACGCTGTTGACAGATGCATTATCAGCCTTATAGAAACGCTCAAAGATATGGGGCAGATGTTCCTTTTCAATGCCTTTTCCGTTATCCTCGATGATCAGGCTTGTATATATATTATTCTGCGAAGCATATATTTTAACACAGCCGCCTGCTGCGGTATGCTCTATGCAGTTTTTGACTATATTTGAAACAGCCTCCCTGAACCAGTGCTTATCGGCCCTGATCTGTATCGTTTCCGGAATGCTGCATTTCAGATCCACCTCTGCCACTTCGGCCAATACGCTAAGAGGATCAGCGAGATCATCCAGCAGCGCCTTAAGCGATACAGCTTCTGTTTTCATCTCCAGCACGCCTGCTTCCAGCTGTGACAGCGTGAGCAGATTTTTGATAAGCCAGGTCATTTTATTGATCTGGGAATCTATCTTTCCGGCATACTCAAGACGCTGCTCATCGCTCACTTCCTCCAGACGCTGCTCGTTGCTTACTTCCTCATTCATGAGAAGCTCATTCATTAAAGAGATCGCAGTGAGCGGCGTTTTGAACTGGTGGGATATGTCAGACATCATATCCGACATGTATTTTTTCTGGTCATGCTCGGATGCATACTGCTCACGCAGTATGGTTATCACTTTGTATATCTCGCTCTGCAGTATGCCTATGCTTCCTTCCGATATCTTCTGCATTTCGGGCAGCGAAGTATAGTCCTGTACTTTGGTTATATAAGAGATCAGTTCCTTTATCTGCTTTTCCGATCTTCTTTTTTCTGTAATATCGACAATGATCACAGCGATCAGTGCAAGAAAGAGTACTCCCGCCATCAGGAGCGGGTCTCTTAACAGTATGCAGAGCGCTGCTGCTATGATAAAGATCGCAATCCCGGGTTTCATCAGTCCATCCTGTAGCCAATACCGCGAACGGTCTGTATCACGGGCTCATCGCCTTCCTGCTCGAGTTTTTTCCTAAGCCTTTTAACATATACCGTCAGGGTATTGTCATTAACAAAATCCCCCGCACTGTCCCACATCGAATGCAGTATCTGCTGTCTGGTAAGAAGCTGCCCCCTGTTTCCAGTAAAAGTAAGCAAAAGCCTGTATTCCACAGCAGAGAGAAAGATCTCTTCATCCCCGCGCATCACCTTACCTGTCTTAATATCCAGGGTATTCTTTCCTACCATGAT
>CADAHD010000343.1 GCA_902787595.1 uncultured Lachnospiraceae bacterium | reverse complement strand
AATATCCCGGTATCTCTGTCCCGTTTTCAAGGATAAGCTTTCTGTCATGTTTCCGGATCATTTTCATTCTCCATTCCAAACTTCCTTCCAAACAGGTTTATGTCTCTACACTACGGACTGCACTAAATTCGAAAACACCTCATTAAGTGCATCCGTATGGTTCGCACTAAGCTCGTGGAATACCTCGCTAAGTGCTCTACACAAAAAAAAGGGGCCACTTCGGAAATATCCGAAGCGACCTCGCTTACAAAAACATTATAAACATTAATGTACGTATGTCAAGGGATGAAATTCATTCCTCATTAATCTGGATAATTGTGCTATCCATATGAACATGCTATACTTTCATTAAATCTATGGAGACCATTGTATGAAATCAATACAGACCAGGATCGTACTGATCATAACTTCCATAATGATAGTTGTAACTCTCTCTTTAGGGCTTACGGCCACTTTGCGCACAAACAGGATCTTGGATGAGGATTCCGATCGTATCTTAAATCTTACCGTTGATCAAAGTTTCCGTGAAATGGATATAATGCTGGGTTCTGTGGAACAGTCTGTCAGGACAATATATAACTATGCCGAAAAACGAGCGGAAACCTACCGGAACTTTCTTTCGGACGAAACAGAACGCAGAAAATTCAATTACGATATATCCGAACTCGGAAAAAGTATAGCCGAGAGTACACCGGGTGCAATTACCGTCTACTTAAGATACGATCCCGAAGAATTCGGTCCGACCGAAGGTTTCTGGTATACCATCAACACAAACGACGGTTCATGGAATTCCGCAGAGCCTACAGATCTGAGCCTCTATCCCAAGGATGATATTGAGCATGTGGGATGGTATTATATCCCTATTGAAACAGGAGAGCCTCTGTGGATGAACCCCTATTTTAACAAAAATCTTGGCATAGATATGATTTCCTACATAATACCGTACTACCATGACGGCCATACCGTAGGAGTTATCGGAATGGACATAGACATAAGCATTTTGCGGAACTACACTGCCAATATCAAGCTGTATGAAAGCGGAAGGGCATATCTGGTATCACCTCAGGGTGATATAATCTTCCATTTTGACTATCCCGAAGGAGTTAAAAGCAAGGATCTGACCGAAGATCTTATGCCTTTTATCAACAGCACAATAAATTCTCCCGTCGATGAGGTGCGTACGATCACGGGAATAGACGGCGTGAAGACCAAGGTGATAAAAAAGAGACTGAGGAACGGCATGATCTTAGGGCTTAATGCAACAGTTGATGAGATAAACATGCCTCAGAACATACTTGCGCGGAATCTGTTGCTGCTCTCCCTTCTCATACTTGTGCTGGCGATAGGTGTGTGCCTGGCCTGGATACGTACCGTCATCGCTCCTCTTAAACGTATGACACAGGTAGCGGAACATTATGCAGCCGGTGATTACAACGAAAATATAGATACGAACGGATCCGACGAGATCGGTATTCTCTCCCGCTCTCTCCAGACAATGTCAACCTCTCTTAAAAATCAGATCGAGATAGCGGATACGGCCAACAGATCAAAAAGCATCTTTCTTGCCAATATGTCCCATGAAATACGCACTCCCATAAATGCTATCCTGGGCTTTGATGAAATGATACTTCGAGAGAGCAGCGAAGAAGAAGTAAAAACTTATGCTGCAAACATAAAGAACAGCGGTAAGACACTGCTTGCTCTGATAAATGAGATCCTTGATTTTTCCAAGATCGAATCCGGCAAGCTTGAGATCGATCCGGTCGAATATGATACTGCTCTGCTGATCAACGATATGCTCGATATGATCGAATTCCGCGCCGGAGAAAAAGATCTTAAGATATTTCATGATATAGATGAAAACATCCCGTCCAAGCTTTTCGGTGACGATATCCGTCTTCGCGAGATCTTTACCAATCTTTTGACTAATGCCGTAAAATACACTAACACCGGAGGCGTTACCCTGTCCATAAAGGTATTATCCTCCGACGGCGATAAGGTACGCCTTCATGCTTCAGTCAGCGATACCGGCATCGGGATAAAAGAAGAGGACAAGGAGCATATATGGGACTCTTTCCAAAGACTTGATTCAAAGCATAACAGGGGGATCGAGGGTACCGGTCTCGGTCTTGCGATCACACATAAATATATCGAACTGATGGGAAGTACTCTTAAATTCGACAGTGAATACGGTCATGGTTCAAATTTTTATTTTGACTTTGATCAGCCCATCATAGATCCTGCTCCCATCGGTGATTTTGAAAAAAAGCGCAAAGGACTCCACAAATCCGTCGAAATATATAAAGAAAGTTTTGAGGCTCCCGATGCGCACATATTGTTGGTTGACGATGTTCTCCTTAATCTTACGGTCTTCAAAGGGCTTCTTAAGAATACCCGGATAAATATAGATACTGCAACCAGCGGACGAGAAGCGATCGGGAAGATGCGTGCCTTTAAATATGATATTGTATTCCTTGATCACATGATGCCAGAAATGGACGGTATAGAAACCATGTCACACATCCTGGAAGATAAGGATATCGATATTGAAGGAGTGCCCATCATCGCACTAACCGCCAACGCCATCACCGGTGCGCAGAAAATGTACATCGACAACGGTTTTACCGATTATCTGAGCAAACCGGTCGTTCCGTCAAAACTTGAAGAACTGCTCAGAAAATATCTGCGTGATGACAAGATAAAGGCAAAACAGATCAGTACCCCATAAGAGATTTATCCACCGCCCGTGCGGCCTTTTTCCCTTCGCTTATCGCCCATACGACAAGCGACTGGCCGCGATGCATATCCCCTGCCGTAAAAACACGGTCCCTGCTCGTTTCAAAACAGCCTTCCCCGGTC